>JAYVDQ010000673.1:0-2607 GCA_043749325.1 Chloracidobacterium sp.
TCTTTTTTCGGAGCGAGGGAGCTTTCTCATCTGTTTTTGGGAGGCGAGTGTCGAAAATGACGGTCACACGTTTTTCATCTTCATTGGCATATTCTCTGACGGTCAATTGCCGGGTCCGAGCTGTCGCTTTCCAGTCGATCCGTCGAAGATCGTCATGCGGCTGATACTCGCGCAGGGCGACGAGATCGCTCCCCGTGCCGCGCCGTCCGGCCGAATAATTGCCCGCGTTCATCGGGTTGTTTTCAAGTTCGATGTCAACGACTTCAATTTTTGGGAATACGATCAACTCGGCAGATCGTGCCGGCAGCCGGCGCCTGTGGCGGAAAAAACCGAAGGGGAATTTGGTCGAAAGCTCGAAATCCTTTATCAAAAGCCGTCCACGGTGTGGGAAAACGTGCTCGGTTTTGGTCTCATCGGTTGAATTGCGGCCGATGTGAACAAAATGATTGAGCGTTCGCCGGACGACCGGGGCCCGGCCAAGACGATTGGCGAGCCAGCGCGGTAAAATTGCGTCCAAATCGTCAGCCGCGATCGATCTCTCGCGTTCACGCCCGCGAACCTCGGCAACCACCGAAAATGCGGGAAAGATACGCTTTCTGTTAGTCAGGCTGACGAGTATCGGCGTCGGCTCGCCGGCAAAGATCGTATCCGGAAAACGCATTTTGATATCAAGCTTTTTGAGGCAAATACTGCCCGCAAAAAAACCGACCACGATCGCCGCGAGCAAGAATGACAGGACAATAAAAAGTAGATTATTTCCCGTATTCCAGGCTGAAAAGCCAACGATGACGACCAAAACCAACATAACCGCGCCACCCGTAGTAAATTCGAACGGCAGATTCATCTGTGACGCCTCGCGGCCGGCATTTCTTGCAAGAGGCGGAACGACGAATATGAGGATGAGAAGTGCAAAGACCAGGGACGCTCCGGCCGAGATAACCGCCAGCCGTTCATTCTCCACCTGGTGGGCATAGATCGTGAGGATCGACAGCGCGAGTCCGCCAACGACGACCAGCACGCCGAGTCCGGCGTTTCGCAGATCGCGGAGGCTGAAAAGCTGAGCAAAATTTCGGATGGCCATTGGGGCCGGCCCTAAATTAGGCCGCAATTTTCTCCACGTTTTGGAAGTTGGCTGACCGAACCTGAGAAAGCTCCCAGTTATTTTGAAGATTGAGCCAAAAATTAGGACTTGCGCCTAAAGCCTTGGATAATTTCCAGGCAATTTCCGCACTGATGCCACGTTTGCCCCGGCAGATCTCGTTGATCGTTTTAGGCAAAACACCGATGTGGGCAGCCAGAGCGGATTGAGTTAGACTTATCTCATCGAGTTCGTCCTGTAGGACCAGGCCGGGATGTACGGAGGGTATGTGCGGAACTTTATTCATATTTTTAAAACTGTCAATGATAGTCGGCTATCTCAACATCGTAAGCGTCATTGTCAGACCATCGAAAACAGATTCGGTAGTGGTTAGTTATCCTGACGCTGTATTGACCGTTCCGGTCACCTTTCAGCATTTCAAGCCGATTACCCCGCAAATCCTGAAGATCAATAAGGGACGTGGCTGCGGCCAGTCTCGCCAACTTAATTCTTGCCTTCTCATGAAGTTCAAGGGGCAATCGTTTATCGGACTGTTTGCTAAATCGTCCATGGCAAATATCCTCAGAAATCTTGTCCCGGAAGGAAAGTATTGCCATGGACGGATTATACCACTAGGGGGAAGCCGGTAAAGAAATTATCTTGTCATCAAATCCAGCGTTCTAAATCGGCACGCTGACCTGTTGGAGAATATCCTGCAATATCTGCTCGGCCTCGCGGGTACGCCCGCGAAGGGGGTTGACACGCGAATTTACGATCAGACGGTGTGCAAAACACGGCCCGACGAGGCGTTTGATATCGTCGGCGATGCAGTAATCGCGGCCCTCGATAAATGCCAGTGCCTGGGCCGAACGAAACAACGCAAGGGTTCCACGCGGGCTTATGCCGAGTTCGACGGATTCCGATTTACGTGTCAGGTCGACGATCTGTAGCAGGTAGTCCAGGAGAGCGTCGTCAAAACGCACCTCGGAGACGAGATTTTGCAGCTCTAATACATCTGACTGCGACATTACGGGCTCGACAAAACGGAGAGGGTCGCTGCCCACGCGGTCGCGCAAAATATTTCGCTCGTCCTCAAGCGTCGGATATCCGATATGCAGCCGCAGCATAAAACGGTCGAGCTGCGATTCGGGCAGTGGGTATGTGCCGTGATGCTCGGACGGATTTTGGGTCGCGACAACAATAAACGGCAGCGGCAAACGGCGCGTAACGCCCTCGACAGTCACCTGTTCCTCGGCCATCGCTTCGAGCAGGGCTGATTGGGTTTTTGGCGTCGCGCGATTTATCTCGTCTGCGAGAACAATATTCGAAAAGATCGGCCCGGCTTTCCACTCAAATTCGCCTGTTTTCTGATTAAAGATCGACAGCCCGATCATGTCGGACGGCAGTAGATCTGATGTGAACTGGATACGCTGAAACGAGAGTTCCAATGCGCGTGCCAATGCATTCGCAAGCGTTGTCTTGCCGATGCCGGGTACGTCCTCGATCAGCAAATGTCCCTTTGCAAGCAG
>JAYVDQ010000674.1:0-5661 GCA_043749325.1 Chloracidobacterium sp.
GTATTTGCCCTGCGAAATATGGCGATAAACAACCGAATCATGGAGATCAGCCGCGAAGCGACGCTAGCGGAGCAGTCAGGCGACGCCGAGCATTTCAACCAGCTCACATATGAGCAGCTCGAACTCGAAAAAATACGCCGCTCGCTTCAGCAGAACATTGGGGAAATGTGATATACTTTCCCGTTTAAACCCGCCCGTCCGAAATGGAACCATTTCAGTGATTTTGGCGTATATAACTATATTGCGACCAACGATTTACACGGCGATTTAATCATATAAAATTTACAGAATATGCCTGATTACGACGAAAAAGAAGACTTAATGGATCGCCTGCTGGCTCTTGGCAGGCGGAAGAAAGGATTGAGCCTTGACCAGCTCCATCGCGAGTTGCCCGAGAACATGATGTCACCCGACGACATCGAGGACGTTTTGGAGCGCCTTGAGGGCGCGAATATATCCGTTGCCGAGACCGACGCCCAGCTTTTGGAACGTGCGTCGAGCCTCGCTCTAGACGACGAAGAAGAAGAGGTCGCGGCCGACGAAGACGACCTCGACCTGGACCTGTCGGCCGGTGTGCTGGATAAATCCAACGATCCGGTCCGGCTCTATTTACGTGAAATGGGCATCGTGCCGCTCCTCAACCGCGAGGGCGAGGTAACGATCGCCAAACGCATCGAACGCGGCCAGATCAAAACGCATAAAGCGATATCGCGTTCGCCAATTGCTGTCGAACGTCTGCTCAAGATCGGCGACGACCTTGTGATCGGCAAGGCAAGCATTCGCGAAACGGTTGTGTTTTCGGAACAAGCCGAAATATCGATCGAGGAAGACAAGGCCGAAGAGTATATGCGGTGGACGCTCGAGGGTATCGAGAGCATTCGCGGGCATTATACCAACGCCCTGAAAACCTGGAACGCCCTTATCGCCGAACAAGCGAAGGCCGATGGCAAAAAGTCCAAAAAGCTGTTGACCTTGCGGCGAAAGACCGCTCGTCTGCGTCTCGAGATCGCCCAGGAGATCAAACATCTCAATTTAACCGAACGCTCGCGGCAAGTTTTGATCGCGGCGATCCGAAAGACCGTGGATGATATCCGAAAGCCCGAGCGGGCCATAGCAAGGGCCCAGGAAAAGCTCGAAAAGAAACCGCCCACCGCGGAAAAGAAAGAGCTTAACGCCAAGATAGCTGAGGCTCGTCAGGCGCTTGCGGAGATCGAGTCGAAATATCTTCTGCCCACGGTCGAGATCAAGCGTTCCTACCAGACGATCAGCGTCGGCGAAACCGAGACCAACAAAGCAAAACGCGAATTGGTCGAGGCCAACCTTCGTCTCGTAGTTTCGATCGCCAAAAAATACACTAATCGCGGCCTGCAGTTCCTCGATCTGATCCAGGAAGGTAACATCGGATTGATGAAGGCGGTTGACAAATTTGAATGGCGTCGCGGATACAAATTCTCGACCTACGCCACGTGGTGGATCCGCCAGGCAATCACCCGTGCGATCGCCGACCAGGCCCGCACGATCCGAATCCCGGTTCACATGATCGAGACGATCAACAAACTTATCCGCACTTCGCGGCTGCTCGTGCAGGAACTCGGACGCGAACCGTCTAGCGAAGAGATCGCGAAACGGATGGACATTCCCGTGTCGAAAGTGCGAAAGGTGCTGAAAATAGCTCAGGAACCGATTTCGCTCGAAACGCCGATCGGCGAAGAGGAAGATTCGCATCTCGGCGATTTTATCGAGGATAAATCGATATTGAATCCGGCCGAGTCTGTGACCTTTTCGAACCTTCGCGAGATCACCGACGAGGTTCTCGCAACGCTCACGCCGCGTGAGGAAAAGGTCATCAAGATGCGGTTCGGCCTCGGCAACACCGGCTCCGAGCACACACTCGAAGAGGTCGGCCAGCATTTCGCCGTCACACGCGAACGCATCCGCCAGATCGAGGCAAAAGCCCTTAGAAAGCTACGTCACCCGTCGCGTTCGCGTCGGCTCAAAGCGTTTCTCGAAGGGAAACAGACCTAAAACGTCTGCAAGTGTACATTGGCGGATGCTAAGCTTAAACTTAGCATCCGCTTTTTGCTGGCCCGAATAAAGATGGACTGGATTTCACAGATCTACTGGCTGCTCATTCTGTCGATGGTCGTCGCATCTGTCGCGTGGACCATCACGCAGGAGGAGATCTTTCGCGAATGGCGTGACTTCTGCACAGACAAAAGCGAAACATGCAATAACCTACTACAGCGAAAAATTTTTTACGTTTTCACGTGTGAGTATTGCTTTAGCCACTGGGTCGCTCTGATCGTAATTGCGATAACGGGCTTTCGATTGTTAATAGATGATTGGCGCGGTTATGTCCTGGCGTTTTTCCTGCTGCCCTGGATCGCGAATCAGTGGATGAGCCTTTACCGCCGATTGCGGATCGATATTAAAAAGGAAGACGCCGTCACAGAGAAGATCAAGAGTGAGAACGGGGACTAGATCATGGTTTTAGCTGTGGCGACCGCAGCGTCGAGATCCGTCACTTTTCCGTCCATCTGCAACTCGTAAACAGCATCGAGGATCTGCTTGAATTTCGGCGACGGCTCCAGCCCAAGCTCGATCAGGTGGCGGCCCATCAAAATAGGATCGGGAGCTTTCTTCTCGATCTGCAACTCCCTGACCTTTTCGACAAACCACTCCTGCGCCTCCGAGCCAAAGCGTTTTTCCGGCGGCAGCCAGTCAGGGTTGCGGCCTAGACTGTCGGCTTTGGCGACACGATAAAGCAGATCGGGCTCGACCTTTCGCGCCAGGCGGCGAAAGGCTCCGTCTCCTACCGGCGATTTGGCCTTATAATACTCGCCGGGTTTGAGGTGATACCGAACGAGCTGGACGATCTGATTTCGCACATCATAACCATCAAGCGTAAAAATACCGAGCGTGTCAAGAAACGAAAGCGTCGGCTCGACCCCAGCTTCGTCATGGCCGCGTGAACGCGTACGGCCGTCGACAAACTCGGTCGTCGGCGGCTTACCGAAATCGTGAGCCAGCGCACCGAGCATTACTGCAACCTGACGCGGATAGTCGAGTTCGTCGATCAGCTTTCGTGCTTCATCGACAACCATCAGCGTGTGGACATCGACATCGCCCTCCGGATGCCATTCCGGCTCCTGCGGGACGCCGACAAGGACGTGCATTTCAGGAAATATTTGCTTAACGACACCGAGATCGTAGAGCCATTTCAGTCCGATCGACGGTCTCGTGGGTTTAAGAAGTAATTTCTCAAACTCGCCCCAGATGCGTTCCTTTGGCAGATCGGTGACATCAATTCCTCTGCAAACCTGGACAGTTTCGGCGTCAATGCCAAATTCAAACCTCGCTGCAAACTGTGCCGCTCGCAGCACGCGAAGCGAATCTTCGGCAAATGTCGCCGTTGAGACCATTCGCAGCAATTTGCACTTAATATCGGCCCGGCCATCAAACGGATCGACAATCTCGCCGGTCAAAGGATCATGAAGAATGGCGTTGATCGTAAAATCGCGACGCGAACACGCCTCTGCAAAAGACATTTCGGAGTCGCCCTCGATGACAAAACCACGATGTCCGGCTGAAACTTTTCGCTCGCGTCGCGGGATAGAAACGTCCAGATCATTTCCGATCTTATAGACCGCAAATGCCTCGCCAACAATATTTACGTCACCCGAGATGCCAGATCCAATAACAAATGTATCGAGGATCTCGCGCAGTTTCGCCGGCTCAACACCGTAAACCTCGACATCCCAATCTTTTGGCTCAATGCCCATCAATTCATCGCGCACGCATCCGCCGACGAGCATTGCTCGCCCGCCGATAGATTTGACAGTCTGAGCGAGATCAATTACTTTTTGCGGCAAACTGGCATTCATAATCGAATTTCATCCAAATGATATTTTTGGCAATTGCCCAACAATTTCAACGGTCTGGACGCTGACGCTTATGATGCTAAGGAGCAAATCCAAAATGTATCTTGGGTTTCGGACTTCGTCGGCCCAGTCGTGTGGGTTGTTTTTTATGCCGCTCTCTTTGTGGGTGGTGACTTGGTAGCGTTCCATGATCCATTCGACTGCGCTTTTGCCGTTTACTACGTATTCGTAGGCTTTGGCCGGGATGTTTGAGACGGTGATCTTGCTGTTGTAGAGGATGGTGTCCTTTTGGCCTTTGCTTGGGAAACGCATTTTCTCGACGGTGTAGAAATCGCTTTCGTCGCCGGTGACCTTTACACCTTCGTAGGGAGCAACGGTTTCATAATTGATATGCAAATTGGCCAGCACCTTGCCAAGCCTACTAAAGATCCAAAAATCCCGAACATCCTCGACAAGCGGAAGACGCGGAAGCATTTTCTTTAGATCGTTGGCAAACTTTTCCCTGTATTCCGGGCCGTGCAGAAAGCCATAAACATAGTAGAAAATATCTTCTTTGCCGATGGTGTTGCCATACATCGATCTTGCCCGTTCGAGAATAAAATCGCTTATGCCGTCGCGTTGAATGTATTCACTTTTGCCCGCAACGTCGAACAAACTCGGATTTTGTTTCTCGCGCTTTTCATAATAATAAAGAGGAAAACATTGTCCGTTAAATTGGAGTTGCACATCCGGAATATTGTCCGCAAGTAAGACTGAAAAGTCCTTGGTACCGCCGACTCCTGAAAGACAAATTACTAGATTCTTGTATTGCGGAGTGGGGAAAAACGAGTCCATTCTTGAGACTACATTATTAATCTCTCGACTGAAATATACCTTCTGTTTGAAGAATGGCCGATACAATCCTGTCGAGATTTTCGAATCGTCGTACGACTTCTTTTTGTTGTTCGCGGCTTCTGATAAAAACGCACGCGACCAGCTTATTCTGGAGTCATCGTATGAAACAAAATCCTTGATTTCTAATTTCACCGTTTTAGATTTTGCTTCCGCATATTTTTCTGCCTGCTCGTTATAGAAACCAATGGTTTTTTGTATATTGTTCTTCAAGAGCGTTCGATTGGAGTTATATGTCCACGTATCCCTCGATGATTCTAAGCCACGACAGTAAAGGCCACTTCTGAAATAGCAATTATTATCAGTCTTATCGCCAACTGATATGAAAGTTCCGAATACGTCATTTCTTAGACTTAACCAATCGCCGTGTTCGTTAGGTGTAATAGCTGTCCACGGGATTAAACCGCTCTCGACAGAAGTAAACTTACGAACAAGAGATAATTTCTTTTCGCGCTCTAGATAGTCGTCCACTGCGAAATATTTTATTGAGGCACCGACACTTTTTACTCTGGGATTTTTAATAAGAAGGGTAATAGTTATTTTCGCTCGCGAACCTGATCCAAAGATTTTTCCACCCTCTTTTCGAGAAAGTTCGCCGCTTGTTCTCTGATCGCCTCTTAAATCAAAAACATAGATGTTTGAGAATTCCTTTTCCAGATATTTTCTAAAGCCGTCAGTACTGTTTGCTTCAATCCACTTTCCATTTGAAACGAAGCTCACAACGCCGCCATTCTTCGGATCCAATCGGTCTGTACTCCATCGAAAGGCTTTAATATACGAATCATATAGGGAGTTTTTATTTGTTGCTTCGGTCAATGCAGCATATGTATCAGCTATTCGACCATCCAACCTTTCGTAACTTTGATTCTGAGCGTTGTCATTGGCAGAC
>JAYVDQ010000675.1:0-10602 GCA_043749325.1 Chloracidobacterium sp.
ATGGCGTTTAGGTTTTGATCGTCGGTCGAGAGCCGAAACGGTATCTCACGCGGGCTGCGCAAAAGTGCTTCCGGCGAGATGAGCTGCAACGGCTTTCGCACGGCATCGTTTGAGCCGTCGGCAAAAACGGGAAATTCGCTTTTTGGCGACTGATTTTTAACAATTACCCAGCTTGTCGCCAAAGCTCCTTTTGAATCGAGGGTTACCTCGTATAGCGGGGATTTGATCGTGATCCTGCGGTTTGGCGTCGAATCAGGTGTTGTCGCTGCCGTTGTCGCGGGCTGCTGAGAGGGTGGTGCTGTCGGAACCGGCTGCGGCGTCGCGCTCTGAGCCGTGTTTGCATTTGCGGCTACATTTGCATTGTCGGTCGGTTTTTTCGGAGCGAAGAAATACGACCAGCCGAAAAGCACGACCATCGACAGAACGGCCGCGATCAGAAAACGAGATTGATTACTACTATTACCAGGATTTTCCATAAACCAAAGTCCAACGTCCGAAGCCCAATGTCCAAAGTTTGCAGTCATTACGACGTTGGACGTTGGACCTTAGACTTTGGACTACCTAACCGGGTCATGACCGCCCTTACACAACGGCTGACATCGTAAGATACGCCCTAAACCCATCCAAGTTCCGCGTACCGCACCGTATTTCTCAACCGCTGACCTGGCGTACTCCGAACAACTCGGCTCAAACCGGCACGCCGGTGGAAAAAAGGGCGACAAAAACGTCTTATAAATGCCCAAAAGATCTAAAACTAAAAACTTCATCGCTTTAAAGCAATTTACCACAGAGGGCACAGAGTTCACTGAGAAGCAAAAAAGAGCCGCATTGGCCTATTCTTTCTCTGTGTTTCTCTGTGTGCTCTGTGGTAACAACTCTTCCGCTTTACGCACCCGCTCCGCGATCTGCCTAAATTCCGTTAGCGGTTTTTCGAGCTTTACATTCAAAATGCTTCGTCGCGCATTCAAAACCCAATCGTATTTCGCCGTAATGGCGTCAAGCTCGGCCCGGCTCAATCTAAAACTTTCCCGCAGCAGCCGTTTTGCACGATTGCGGTCGTGCGCCTTTCCGATCGCCTTTTTGGTCGCCGTTATGCCAACTCGGTGGCCGTGAGCCCTCGCGGGCAAAATGAAAACCGTCATAAAACGGCCTTCGAAACGCTTTCCATTTTCATAGACCCGCAGAAAATCGGCGCGTTTCAGGAGCCGGCTTTCTTTAGGAAGACGAAAACTTAATAGTGCTGGACTGTTAATCTCTTGCGTCCTTTCGCGCGGCGGCGTTTGATCACGGCGCGTCCGTTCTTGGTCGCCATCCGGGCGCGAAAGCCGTGCTTTTTGGCGCGGCGGCGGTTGTTCGGTTGAAATGTTCTCTTCGGCATAGTTGCTCTCCATTATCTTCACCCGAAAGTGAAAACCTAAAGTTTATGGAAAAAGCTCAGATAAGTCAAAACGATTTTGTCCAAAAAGCTCCGTGTTTGCACTCGCCCCTCCAATATCCGACAATCTTGTCAAACGGGAGTTAACTCAATGACAATGATCAAGGCGATCGAGCCGCAGGAATGGGAGACCTTTCTCAATGCGTTTACTCAGCGCAACCGCGGCCGCCGCGCGCGGTTCGAAATATTCAGCCACGGCGATTTTGCCGAGGAAGAGCAGGAAGCCCACTTTTCGAAAGCATCGATCGACGGCCACACCGTCACGGTAAAGCGAACCTACGATAAACACGGCGAGCAAGCAGTGATGACCGACGAACTAAAAAACATTCGCGGCATCGCGATCCAGTACGACACTGACAACAGCGAGGACATGCTCGAATTTACCAATGACAAAAACGACCTAACCACCCTGCATTTCGAATCGCGAGTTGACGGCGACTCCTAAGAGGTCAAGCAAGAAAATTGACCTGTGGTGGAACCGCAGGAGTCGAACGCCGATGAGAATAATACGTTCAGCCGCAAAAAAACCTTTGAGGCGTTCGGATTAAAGGCTTTTTTGCGTCCCCCGATGCGTCCCCAGATATGACCAATCAGCGACACGTATGACCACAGACATGTTGCACCGGACCAGAAAATTGCGTTTTCAGGATCTCTCCAACCCGGCCATCACGCCTTGAGCGACATCGCTCATCCAAATTGATCACGATCGCCATCAATAGCTTTGGGTAATGTCCTAATAGGGGTTGCTGGGCAAAAATTGTCATTGAAAAGGCCTGATCTGGTCTCTAAGACGGGATGAGTTATGACGCCGCGACTAAAATGAAGGTGAGCGCGGTACCAAAGGCCAACAACGGGACAGCCCATGATAGGTAACTGTAAATCTGCTCTTGAACATATCGCCCAAAGAGTCGCTTTGGAACGTTGTAACGATAGAGCAGGACCACTACAGCAAGACCCAGGCCAAGTGCCACGTAGTTCAGGCCAAACAATCGCGTGACCGTGTTATCGCCTGTGGACACGGAACGATAAACTGAGTTGATCGTGAAGTTGAGGGCAATGACGGCGAATAAGCCACCGACAACGATATTGGCCAGTTCAAAGGTATCGATCTCGAACTCTCCCTCTTCGGTGCTGTTCATCCAAATTGCAAGCATGGGGATAAAGAGCGCGGCGAGGAGCGGAACGAAAACCGTTCCGACGACCTTGCCGGCGTTCCTGGCTACGGTGAGCCCCACGTCCAAACCTGAGTGAAACTCTCCGTACCAGCCTGGCTGCATGTATCTCTTGATGCTGACAAGGCCAGGAGTCCACCCATCGATGGAGAGGTCTTGTGCCGGTTGGCTGAAGTCGATGTCCTCTTGTAAGACCACTAGCGAAACTTCGCCAGTAGTTTCACGGCGCACGGTGACATCTACGCCGAGCGTCTGTTTATCAAACGGAAAGGCACCAGCGTCTATGGGGATAGTAAACTGCCCGGTTGTGCGTTGCATCACCTCGACCCCGCCGCTGGGGAAAATGCGGAGGCTGGTTGCCTGATACGACGGTGGTTCTTTGAGGTTGGTGAAGGCCACAGGCGGGACCCAGACCTCTTTCATCTTCTGCTCAGCCTCCGGACCCCTGTACTCTTGAAAGCCGCGTGGGGTTGTTTCTGCGGGGTAGCGCAGGCGAGGATCCTCCCAGCGGAGCCGCATATCGACGGTGCCATTGAAAGTGCCTTCGTTATCATCAAACGCAGTTACGCTTTGAAAGTAGATCCCCACTCGCACCGTCACAGGAAGCCCCTTCCCCATTGGCAGCCTTGTCAGGTCTTCCGTCGGTGGCTGACCCGTTGGTTTAGCCGCAACGCGCTGACTACCAGCCGGCGGAGCGACGCTGGCCGAAGGCTGCTGCGCCATGACCACTTGTGCAGCGAGGAGTAAGAGCAACAAAGCAGAGACTCTCATTCCGCCTCCTTATTTTTGGCTACGCGGAGCTTCTCGTACTGCCCGGCAAGGTCCTTGAGTTCGTCACACATCGCGTCGGACTCGGGAATCTCGTCGCTCTCATCACCGGTCGACAGGGTAGCGAATCGAGAGGTGATGATCCCAAGGGGGCGCAGCAGCGTGCCGCGTATGATGATCAGGGTAACGCCAGCCAAAAGGACGATCGAGAAGAGCGCAATAAGAGCTTGCCAAACGAAAGAGCGCCCCTTGGAAGAGCGAGAGGCGCTGAAATCGCTAGTGGCCGCCACCATGCCGATGACCGTCCCTGCGCCGTCTCGCAGAGGTACCAACACGATGCCGTAAGTCACTCCGAGGGCTTCGCGGGTATATTGAGTGTTTTTCGTGGAGCCCAGATCCTTGTCTAAAACGAGTGACTGAAAAAGGGCGGCGCTGGTCGAATGAAAGCGGATGAATTTACCGACGCGATTCTGGTCGCTGAAGACGCCGGGGTCTAGCCCCAAGGCAAATTCATGGAGAGACGTTTCGTCGATAAAGACGGCCATCTCAATGTTATAGGTGTTCTTCAAGTCATCAAGTACGTCGTCGAAGGCAATACCAACTTCGAAGCTGCCGATATGTTTATCCTTCGGATCATACATGGGAACCACGCCAAAGATAGCCGGGCCAGAGCGAGCGACGGCAAAGCCTTTGCGGGCGATTTGGTCGCGGTTCACCGCGACGACCATGGGTCGAAACTTGCCGAGGTCATCGCCAAAGTTCTCAGGATCATGCAGACGAAGGAACGAGGTCGCGGGCAGCGAGTGGAATTGGGCCTGATCGACGCCGTACTTATCCTTTTGCTCAGTGAACATTTTTGAATACTCAGCCAGAAGGCCGGCGCGATCCTGGGCGGCGAAAAGAGCGCGTGTCCTCGGGAGATCGGCGATCATAGCGGCGCGAGCCAGGGCACGATCTTCGGCACCCTTAAGGCTGAATGCGACGATAGAGTGGATGAGGGACAATTGCTTCTCTTCAACAGATGAAATCATGTTGGTAAAGATAAGGCTCGAGATGATTGAGGCCGCGACAACCACGAGAACTATCGCGCTGATCAAGACCAACGGTGCGCTTCGACGAAACTTCATAGAAACTCCTTGTTTGATTAAGGATACGATGAACCCGGAACAGTATTATTCGATAGAATTCAATTCAGTGGAATATTCTACCATTGAACGAATTAGGGTGATATTTATGGCACGCTCAACAACAAAGGGACGATCGTAAGGAACCGCGCCACGCATGATCGAATGGGCGCTCCGGCGGCGTATCTGATCCTCTATGACAGCGCCAACAATACGATCCGCCTAAAGCCGACGCGCCCAGCAGATGCGAAATGCGTATCCCGCCGCTAGGTCCGGCCGTCACGGCGGTCGAAAGATCGCCGCCTACCGCCCGCTGGTCGAATGCGGCCTGCATATAAAAGAAACTGTTGAGTTTCCGGATGCCGAGATCGACACGGATGGGATACTCGTTCTCAATCTGCGTACCGCAAAGATATCAAAGCGCGCGCTCAATCACCCGACCCGGAAAGTGAACAGTGAATAGTGGATAGTGGATAGTAAATGGTGAATGGTAAGTAGATCGACCCCGTCTCTATTCACTGTCACTATTCACTAATTGCTTGACCGCCTCGACATAAGCGGCGTGCTCCTCGTCGAGTATCCTTGCCGAAAGCGTCTCGACAGTATCACCCGCAAGCACCGGCACCTCGCGCCGAAGAATGACGGGCCCAGCGTCGAGGTTCCCGTTAACATAGTGGACCGTACAGCCCGACGACGCCTCACCCGCCGCCAGAACGCGTTCGTGAACATTGAGTCCCGGATACGCTGGCAAAAGGCTTGGGTGAATATTGACGATCCGATCCGGAAACGCCCGGACAACCTCCGGCGACAGTAGCCGCATATAACCGGCGAGACAGACAAGCTCTACGTCGCGTTTCGTTAACTCACTAATTATCTCAGCGTCATGATCGGCACGAGGCCGCCCCTTTCTCTCGACCACAAGCGTCTCAACGCCACGCTTGAGGGCCTTTTCCAATCCGGCAGCGTCGGCCCTGTCGCTGATCACCACCGCGACCTCCGAATCGGGAATCTCGCCGCTCTTTACAGCGTCAACCAGAGCGACCATGTTAGAACCGCGGCCTGAGATGAGAATTCCAACTTTCATTGACTATTTACCAAATCCACGTACAATAAGATTGTACAACTAGCGGAGGCAATATGTCATTAGAAGTCAGCTATAGCGAAGCAAGAGCTAATCTAGCATCATTAATGGATCAGGTAACAGATGACTGTGAGGTGGTCGTGATCAAACGACGCGGCCGCTCGTCCGTGGCCTTAATAGACGCGGATGAGTTATCCAGCTTACTGGAGACCGAATATTTGTTTCGATCTCCGAAGAATGCCGCTCGCCTAAACAAGGCGATCGAACAAACCATGGCGGGTAAAGGAGAAAGGATTTCGATCGAGGAGCTTCGGAAGGAATTTGGCGCAGAAAGATCCAAAGGTAAATAGAAAACGCGAGGCGGTTTTTCAGGCACAGTTCCTTGATGATCTGCGTTATTGGGCGCAGCAGGATCGAAAGCTGCTGATCAAGCTGCTAGACATTGTCGAGGCCACTGTTCGCGATCCATATGAAGGTGTCGGGAAGCCGGAACCGCTCCGACATAGGCAAGCGGGTACGTGGTCCCGCCGCTTAAATAAAGAACATCGAGTCGTCTATCTGGTTCTGGATGACCGCATCTCGTTTTTGCAGGCGAGGTATCACTATTAGAATTGAATCAGGTTCACATATTTGTTAACATTTATGCGGAAGGTGATTTATTACAAAACTTCGAACGGCGAGAGTCCGGTTGATAATTTTCTGAAATCACTTTCCCCAAAGCAGTTTGAGAAAGTCGTTTGGGTGCTGGCGATAATTCGAGACTTGCCGTTTATCTCGAACCAGTATTTGAAGAAGCTACGCGGTACAGACGGAATCTGGGAAGTGAGAATCGACGTGAGAAACGACACGTTTCGGCTCCTGGGCTTTTTTGACAAAGGCAATATTGTCATTCTTACAAATGGATTTGCCAAGAAAACCGAAAAGACACCGCAGGGTGAAATAAGACTGGCTGAGCAAAGAAAGAATGAGTATGAAAAACGAAAAGGAAATGGATGATCTCGACAGAACAATTGCCGAGTGGAAGCACAGAAACCCTGAACTTGCGAACGAGTTCGACGAAGGGTACGAGAACTTCAAGATCGGCGTGCTGTTCAAAGCGTCGAGAGAACAGGCCGGAATGACGCAGGAAGAGGTCGCGCGGAAATTAGGAACGCACAAATCAGCAATCTCGCGGATCGAGAACCACGCGGAAGATATCCGACTATCGACCTTGCACAAATATGCCAAAGCTCTCGGTAAAAAGGTTAATTTGGAGATTGTTTAGCAATCATTTTTATCGCCAGCTCTTCACTTTGGGCCACATTGCCGCGAGCGGTTCGTTCAGGTCCCGGCAAATTAAGATATTGTATTTCTCATACGGCATCACGTACGGATGCGAAACCAGTTCGCTTTCTTCGACACTCCCGCAGACCTTTTGGGCGTCTTCTTTTTTTTCCCCGAGAATTAGTATCACGCTTCCGTCATAGTCTTGCGGTCCCCACATAAAATAACTTTGGTGTCCGCTGATCGATTTTGGCAGGCCATAACGCTTTCCAAAAAAGTCGATCGCGGCGGCCTGGCCGTAATTATCCGCGAATATTGCTGCTTTTTCACGTTCATCCGGCGGCAGCGAATTATAGACACGAGCGACCTTTTCGGTCATTTCCTCCCAGCCAAAACGGTCGCCAAAATGCTGCGGCAGCGGCCCGCCAAATCCCACTTCGGTTTTCGGCGGCTCGATGCCGATTATCTTTTGATAGGCGATAAATTTTTCGACCGGCAATATCGGCACAGCAACGGGCAAAAAGATCAGGCCGGTGATCGCAACCAGAGCCGCATAAACATAAACGACCGGCCTGCCAAAACGGAACCTCGCCGCCGCGTTCTCCCAAAAAACTCCGCCCGCCGCAAAAAGCACCGGATAGATGGGCACGAGATAATAGTTTTTGCCTTTTAGCGCAATCATTATCGCGAGCGTTACAACATAAGCGATGCCGAGTGTCCGAAATCTTTTCCCTTCGCGATCAAACAGCAAATACCATAACCCCGCGATCCAAACCAGCGCCGTCGGCGGCAGTAAGATAAATATCTGCTGCCATATAAACTCATGCGGCAATAAGACGACATTTTTGCCAGTGTCGTTAACATTCCGCAGCAGTTCGAGCGTCGCCCAGTTATTTTGATACTGCCAGATCAGATTGGGCAGGAACAGCAAAAACGCGAGGAGGCCGCCGAGCCAGAAGTATTTGTTGGTAAATGTCTTACGGTCTTTCGTCAGCAGCAGACCGGCAACCATCGCGACGCCCAAAAACACCAGCGAGTGCTTGTTCATCATCCCGAGTCCGGCCGACGCCCCGAAAAGCAGCCAGTATCGCGGATCTTCGCGCTTGACCACCCAAATGTAACTAAGCACGCAGCCCATCCAGAATATCGGTTCGTACCCATTCATCGAGAGCAGCATGTCGACCGCAAGATTTACAGGCGCGGCCAGAACGCAAAGGCACGCGAGCAGCATGGCGATATGCCGCCCGCGAAATTCGCGAACGATCAAGCCTGCCAGAATTATCTTCAGTGCTCCGGCAAGCGCCGGAAAGAGGTGGATGGCATACAGCGAGTCGCCAAAGATCGCACGGCTAAACCAAGCGATAAATATGCTCAACGGCGCATGATCCGGATAACCCCAGGCGAGGTGATCTGCGCAGGCCAGATAGTAAAGCTCGTCGCGAAAATAGCCATAATTACTACCCGCCACGATGTAAAGAATGATCTTAAACGCAGCCAGGACAAATGCAATCGCGATCGGCTGCTTCAAAAAAGGTGTGTTTCCGGTCGCATTTTCCATCGCCCTAAATACTCAAGAGACCTCCGTTTAGATTATGGAAACCGTCTTGTTTCCTGGCAAAACACGCCCGATCGCGTAACAACTGTCCAGATGCTCACGAACAGTTTCTGAATCATCATCACGGCAGACGACAACCATCCCGATCCCCATATTAAAAGTCCGGAACATCTCTTTTTCATCGACGTTTCCGAGCCGCTGCATCAGGCCAAAGATTGGCAGTTCGGGCCAGGTGCCGCGGTTTATTTCGACCGAGACGCCGTCGGGCAGGATGCGGGGAATGTTTTCGAGAAAGCCGCCGCCGGTGATGTGGACGAGGCCTTTGATAACGCCGGTGTCGAGGAGGCCTTCGAGCGGGCGGAGGAAACTGGCGTGGGTTGCGAGCAGGGCTTCGCCGACAATCGCGTCAAGTTCTTCGACAAAATCATCCGGTTTGTATCCGCCAACCTCGAAAAAGAGTTTTCGGGCGAGCGAGTAGCCGTTTGTCTGCAAGCCAGTGGACGGAATGCCGAGAACGACATCGCCGGGCGTGATGCTCTTGCCGTCGATGACTTTTGATTTATCGACGACGCCCACGATAAACCCGGCGAGGTCATACTCTCCGTCAGCATACATCGAAGGCATTTCTGCCGTTTCGCCGCCAAGCAATACGCAGCCATTTTCGCGGCAGGCCAGGGCCATGCCTTCGACGACCAAGGCAGTCACGTCGGGTTCGAGTTTGCCGGTCGCGAAATAATCGAGGAAAAACAGAGGCCGCGCACCCTGAACCAGGATGTCGTTGACACAATGATTTACAAGATCGGCTCCGACCGTGTTATGAACGCCGGTCTCAAACGCCAGCTTGAGCTTTGTCCCGACGCCATCGGCGGACGCGACCAGTATCGGCTCGGCCATCTCCGGAAACGCCCCGGCAAACATCCCACCAAAGCTGCCGATCTCGGTCAGCGTCCGCTCGTTAAAGGTGCTGCGTGCATATTCGCGGATCTTTGCGACGGCGAGGTTTGCGTTGTCGATCGAGACACCGGCGTCTGCGTATGAAATTGATTGGGTCATGTCTTTATCTTTGGAGATGTTAAATTCCCGGGCCAGGATCGCCTCGAACTCCTCGTTTGATCCCAGGTCCGTCTCGGTCTTCTCGCTGTCCTCGGTAACTATATACTTGGTGTCCGTCAGCGTCTTTCGCCCACGGTCGATCAATATCGAACAGACTTTACCACTGGTAAAATGCGAATCCGGAGAATGCTGGTGAAATTCGCACATCCCGGCAAATTCGTTCAAGGCGTATGCATTTCGACCAAACAGGCACTCCGGTTTCCAGTTATCTCCGTCTTTTTTTTCTACCTCAAAAGCCCCGTGCTCAGTCAGCCGGACGATGAATACGCCTTCGCGGTCAACCTGCTCGCTCGACGGGTCTATTTTGAGCGGTTCAGCAATGAAATCGCCAAACCCAACATCCGTGAGATATTCCTCGCCGTTCAAAAGGACGACGATCGCCATGTGATCGAATTCAGGCCCTGGAACCTTGTCGGGACCGTAAACGCGGCCTGAAACTAAATGCGTGTGAAACCCGACAGCGATCAAAAGCACATTAAACAACCCGTTCAGCTCATAACAAAATCCCCCGCGGCCGCCCTCTACGATCTTTTCATAAAATTTGTCGGTATTCAGAATAATCGGACGCTTCCAGTGGACATCGAGATTCTCAAACGGTACGTGCAGTAAATGCTGACGCTGCAGCAGCCTTAGCGTTTCGACATCGGGCCTAACTTCGTGCGGGTCGACCCCGATTCGCGATAAATATTTGTTCAGGTTCATTTAGACACGACTTTCCATTCGACACCTCTGACACTCGCGGATGTCGGGCCGCCGTCGCGCCCGACACCCTCAAATTCGGCCTGCAATACACGGTCGGGTTTAGCAATAACGGACTCGATCTGTTCGCGGGAGATATTCATCAGGGATATCTTCGCCCGTCGTGACCAGCATGTTTCCGTCTGCCTGGCGTACGTCCCGGAATTTACATAGATAAATCTCGCGTCCTTCGGCCCCTGCGCGTATTTGCCGAGAAAATTTGGCGATGCGGACGAAAGATCAACGGAAATTTCAAATTCGAAGGCAATTGCGTCATCTGCAACGGCAGTTGGCGGCAGGAGTTCGTCCTTGCCACGCTGCACCTTCATCACGACCCCGGCCAGCGGCCGCAG
>JAYVDQ010000676.1:0-5097 GCA_043749325.1 Chloracidobacterium sp.
AGCATATGGGCCGGCGTAAAGCATCGTTCCACGGTCGATCTCGTCGTCAAACTTGCCGCCCCATGCCGACTCGCCGCCGTAGCCTTCGCCAAGCGGATCGCCGCCCTGGATCATAAAATTAGGTATTACGCGGTGAAATATGACACCGTCATAATAATTCTTGTCCGCCAGGAGGCGGAAATTCTCCGTCGTTTTAGGAGCGTCTTCCTCAAGAAGCTCAAATTTGATCGTTCCTTTGTTTGTTTCTAAAACTGCAATTCTGTTTCCCACTAATTATTCTCCTGATTCAAGATAAAACGTTCGAGGGCCGCGGCAACGCCGCCTTCGTTATTACTTAAAGTTGTATAAAAATTCGGCATCCCGCGCAACTTGGCGTCGGCGTTTCCCATCACGACGGCCGTCCCTGCCCACTCGAGCATTTCGAGATCGTTAAAATTATCGCCCATCGCCATCACATTTTCCGCCGTAAAACCATTTATCTCGGCGAGTTTTGCAACGCCGTGGCCCTTCGAGGCGTCCGGCGGCAATATGTCGAGCAGCGTAAAATCAAGCGACGGATAGATCGTGGCGAGAATGGTGACGCCTTTCCCAAACTCATCCTTAAGAGTTGCCTCAAGCTCTCGCATCGGCTCACAGCAGCCCGAAAACGAGATATGAACGATCTCATGCGCCGCAAGAACATCTTCAAGGCTTGGAACGTGAGCGACGCCGGTGCGACCGATCTCATCGCCATGCAGCCCTTCGGACCAACGCAAATATTTCTTTAGCGGAATATTATAGTCAGAGATGCGGTCGTACAAAAGCGTTCCAAGCCCGTGCGGATCGGTGCTGACCAACGCATCTCCGCCAAACTCTTTTCCGACGCGGACCACCTCTAAACTTGTTTCCGTGGTCAATAACGAGCAGTGAACGGTTTCTTCCGTGTCCGCGTATTTGAGCAGCCCGCCATTATGCGTAATGAGCGGTGCATTCAGCCCAAGGTCGATCCCAACCGGCTGGGCGTCGCGAAATCGCCTTCCCGTGGCAATGGTGACCAGCACGCCTGCGGCCTCGACCGCGCGGATGGCCACCCGGTTTGCGTCAGGTATCTCGCCCCGTGAATTCAGCGTTGTTCCGTCGAGATCGAGGGCGAGGAGCTTAATCATCGGGCAGTCTTGTGAGCTTCCATATAGGCGCGGAGAAGTTGATTGATTTTGGTTTGATAGCCTCGGCCTTCTTCTTTGAAGAACTCAATTACGTCTTGGTCAATTCTGAGTGTAAGTTGATTTTTCCGACGAACTGGCTTAAGTCCTTTTCTGACAATGCCGCCAACAAAGAATTCAGGAGTCATACGAGGTATATCACTAAAGTCTATATCTTCGTCCTTCATGTTCCTTAGCCGTTCCCAGTCAGTCTCTGATTGTTTTGAAGTAAAGTTCTTGTTCATATTTCTCCGCCTTTCGGAATGAAATGATTCGGATAACTTTGGGCGTTTCGGTATGCGAAATAACAACGATTAGACCCTTTAGAATGCCGATTGTATAGTATCTTATTTCGCCATAATAGTATCGTTCATCGGCCTAAGTGTAGGATTCTTCTTCGAATACACGATGAGCGTCGCGAAAATCCAGACCATGCTTCCTAATATTTTCCAGCCGCTTTGCTTCAGCCCACTCAAATCGCATATCAAGCGTAACTCCATATTGTAACTACGTCAATTATTTTCTTCCGCTTTTTTTTCCTGTCGTTGTTGCTCAAGCCACCGTTGGTACTTAGCCTTGCCTTTCTCAAACTCGGCTGCTGACGAGTAAAACCAGTGCGAACCATTATTCAGTTCGACATTACGGACATAAAAGAGGTACTCGTTAGGCGTCGGGTTTAGCGCCGCTTTTAGCGAGCTTTCCGAGACGGACGAGATAGGGCCGGGCGGAATGCCGGTCTTGATGCGGGTATTGTAGGGTGAATCGACCGCGAGATCGCTCTTATTGATCGTGCCGTCCCAGCGGTCCATCATTTTAGCGATGTAGACATTTGTCTGGTCGATGCCGAGCGGGATATTTTTGGACAAGCGGTTATTGATGATGCCGGCGACGATGGGACGTTCGGTCTCGACACCGGTCTCAGTTTCGATCAATGATGCGATTGTAACGATCTCATGCGGTGTGCGGCCAAGGGCCTTTGCCAAATTGGCGTATTCCGGCTTCCAGATCTTTTTGAACTGATCGACCATTGCTTTGATGACCTCGGGCGGCTTTGCGTCGCGTGGCAAATTGTACGTGCTGGGGTACATATAGCCTTCGAGATTTTTGGCCGTTGGTGCAATGTCGCGGATGAGGGAAACGTCATCCATCAAGGCAAGCACGGCCTTATCGTCCAAGGGTGGGCTTTGCAGAAATTTTTCGGTGATGCGTTTTGCGATGTCAAAGCGGGTAAATCCTTCAGGGATCGTCAGCTTTATGGTCCGGTCCTCGCCCTTTTCAAGTATTTTCAAAACCTGAAGCGTAGAGATCGGGGACGGGAACTGGTATTCGCCAGCCTGTAAATTACTGCTGTCGCCCAAGGTGCGCAAATAAATAAGCGTAGCGGCATAGTTGGAAACGATACCGTCATTCGCAAGCTGTGCGATTATCTGCTTTGGCGTCGAGCCCTTTTCGATTTTTACGTACTCCGCCGCCTTTGCGTGTTCGTGCGGCGAGTTAACCGAATCATAGACCCAATATGACAAACCGCACACCGCCAGGACGATAAGCAGCAGCAGAGCAAATATGATCTTTACAAACTTCATTAATTCAACAACAAAATATCCACGAATGCCGATCAGGCCACTCGTGGATATCACCGTCGGAGCGGCAATAATTATTTGGCGGCGATGTATTTCTCGATCGCTGCTGTCATCTCTGGGCTGTCAGGAGTAACTTTCGGTTCAAATCGGGCGACGACCTTACCGCGGCGATCGACGAGGAATTTACTAAAGTTCCACTTGATGTCACCCGCGAAATCGGGATTTGTCTCTTTGCTCGTCAGGAACGAATAGAGCGGGTCCTGATCGGTTCCCTTGACCGAGATCTTGGCAAACATCGGGAATGTCACATGAAATTTCGAAGTGCAAAATTCCTTGATCTCGGTCTCCGAACCGGGCTCTTGTTTGCCGAAATTATTGGCAGGGAATCCAAGCACGAAAAATCCCTTTTCCTTGTATTTTGCGTAGGTCGCTTGTAGCGCTTCGTATTGCGGCGTGTAACCGCATTTGCTCGCGACATTGACGACGAGCAGGACATTGCCCTTATATTTCTTGAGCTTAACGTCCTTACCGTCTATGTCACGCATTTGAAAATCGAGAACGGATTTGGCCGCCGACGCCTCGACCCTGTTCTGAATGTGATGGTGGTAAAATAACACGCTGCCAACCGTAGCGACGGCCAAAGCACAAGCAAAAGTAGCTCCTCTTAACATTTTGTGACTCCTATTATTTTTCTAATTCACGCGGGGTACGCGATGGTTTTGGCAATTCGTCCGGCATCTCGCCGGTGGCCGCAAACACTTCCTTAAAAGCACCGACGCTGGCCAGTACACCCGATGTTTCCATCGGCATAAAAATAACCTTTGAATTCTGGGTCCGGGCCATGTCACGCATCGAATCGACGTATCGCTGAGTGATCAAATACTGTGCCGTCTGGCCGCGATCGCCAATGGCACCGGCGATCTGCGCGATTGCCTGGGCTTCGGCGGTGGCGACGACAAGGCGGGCCTGTGACGCTCCTTCAGCATCTAGGATAGCGGATTGCTTATTTCCCTCGGAACGAGTAACGGCGGCCTGTTTTTCACCTTCGGCACGTGTGATTGCAGCCTGCTTATCGCCCTCGGCGGTCAAGATTAAAGCGCGCCGGTTTCGTTCGGCGGTCATCTGTTTTTCCATCGTGATACGAACGTCTTCGGGCGGCGTGATGTTTTTGATATCAACACGCGTAACTTTCACGCCCCATTTGTCGGTGGCTTCGTCCAAAATCATTCGCAGCTCGTTGTTGATCTGATCTCGTGACGAGAGTGTATGGTCGAGATCGAGCTTGCCGATAACCGAACGCATGCCCGTAAACGTCAACTGCACAATGCTTCCGACAAGATCATTTACCTCGTACGTCGCTTTGATAGGATCGGTTATTTGCCAATACACGACCGAATCGACTGTGATCATAACATTATCCCGCGAGATCACGGATTGCGCCGGCAAGTCAATAAATTGCTCGCGCGAATCGATAAATGTTGTCCCGGGCCGGACATTTGTCCAATACACAGCGCGTGGCGCTTCGAAAAAGGGAACGATGATGTTCAACCCGCTCGCCGCAACGCGATGAAAACGTCCGAGGCGCTCGATTAGCAAAACGCTTGACTGCGGGACGATCTTAATCGTTTTCCATGCAATAACAATCAATGCAAACCCGAGAAAGACAAGAAAAGCTGCTCCGATTCCAAAAACTTCAGGCATAAATCCTCCGTGTTTTCGTTCACAGCAAATATATCTCATTTTCGGCATCTTTGCTATAATCTGCGCAAGCTATGACCGTCAAATTATCCGATATTGAAGACGCCCGCCGTGTGCTGCGCGGCATCATTCTCGCCACACCTATGATCTCAGACGCGCGTCTGTCACGGGAGATAGGAGCAAATGCGCATCTTAAGGCCGAATCGCTGCAAAAGAGCGGTTCATTCAAGATACGTGGTGCATATAACAAGATCTCACGTCTCAACGACGACGAAAAGAAACGCGGTGTCATCGCGGCCTCGGCCGGCAATCATGCTCAGGGCGTCGCCCTTGCCGCCACGCTTGTCAATATCAAATCAACCATCGTCCTGCCCGAATTTGCGCCGCTGACCAAGATCATCGCGACCAAAAGTTTTGGGGGTGAGGTCGTGCTGCACGGCAACACGTTTGACGAGGCCGTTGCCTATTCTCGCGAGTTGCAGGAAAAACACGGCTACACATACGTCCATGCCTTTGATGACGAGGTTGTTATTGCCGGTCAGGGAACCATAGGGGCTGAAATGGTCGAGGCTCTGCCCGACCTAACAACCGTAATCGTTCCCATCGGTGGCGGCGGCCTTATTTCCGGCATCGCAACT
>JAYVDQ010000677.1:0-3361 GCA_043749325.1 Chloracidobacterium sp.
CGTTACGGCATCACGCGAGCGTTCGCCTTCGGCATGAACAAGCATCGTAAAGGCTCGCGCCGTCCGCTCCCAATTCTCGCTGCTGTCCATAGCGAAAAACCGTCCGCACAGCGTCGCGATCCGTCCGACCCCGATGTCGGCAAGCTTTATCTCGAGTGCCTCGACATAGACATCCGCCGTGCGCGGCGGCACGTCCAGGCCATCCAAGATGCAATGAATGAATACCTTTTCAAGGCCATGCAGTTTGGCCACGCGAAGAATGGCGAACAAATTTTCGGTCGACGAATGAACGCCGCCATCGCTCAACAGGCCGATAAGATGCACCGTCGAACCATTGGCCTTTGCTTTTGAAAACGCGGCGTTCAAAACGTCGTTTTCCAGGAACTCCCCGGACACGACGGCATTCTTTATCCGTGAAACCTCAGTCTGAGCAACGCGGCCGGTGCCTATGTTAAGATGCCCCACCTCAGAATTTCCCGGTTGTTCGTCCGCCAGGCCGACGCTCTCACCCGCAGACGCAAGCGTCGTCATCGGGTAATTTCGCGAGATCTCGTCGTAATTAGGGGTATGGGCGATCGCGATCGCGTTGCCCTCGGTTCGCGGAGCATAGCCCCAGCCATCGAGGATCACCAGTGCGACTGGCCGATTGATTTTAGCTTTGTCGATGTCCATCAAAAAGTAGCCGGGAATCGGGCTGGTAAAACTTCCTTTTTCAATTATAGACGATTCACGGCATGCGCGTGCAACAATTACTTTTAGGGGCCGAGCCGGCGAGACCAGCTCAATAAATCGACCTTTAGCAGAGTTCGCGGGCAACTCATGTCTGTTTGTACGCGTCGGGAGCGGTCAGCTCCATCCAGCGTTCCGGATGAACGAGCGGGCCGAAACCGTATTGTTCGTAGAGGCCGTGTGCATCATAGGTCGCAAGCACCCAACGACGAAGCTCTTGCAAATCGGGATGGCCGATGATCGTTTCCATCAGCCATTTGCTCAAGCCTCGGCCTCGGTATTCGTGTAAAACGAACACGTCGCCGAGATATGCAAACGTCGCCTGATCGCTAACAACGCGGGCAAACCCGATCTGTTTATCGCCGTGATATAGCCCGAAACAAATGGAATGCTCAATCGCAGTCCGCGTCTGCTCGGGCGTGCGGTTTTTAGCCCAATACGAATCATTTGCGAGAAAAGACTGGATCACGTCAAACTGTAGACGCGTTTTATCCGTGCTAATGCTGAATCCATCAAATTCGTCGCTCATTGTATTCGTTGTTGGCAATTCCTTCGATATATCGTTCTACTTCGCGACCCGACCTCAGTCGGATGATGTTCACATGATCGGCAGCTCCCGCCAGACGCTGCTCAACGGATGCTCTGGACCGAGCGGGATAATTCCAAGTCCATTTAATGAAATCCCAGTCGAACCGCTCGGGGCATCCGTCGCCAAGGTCAGGACGTGTACGGCCATAGTATACGAGCGAACGTCTTATTACTCGCCACGTACAAACATGTCGCGGAAAGTCGAGAAAAAAGACAGTGTCACACTCGGCAAGTCGCATATCCATTGTGCCGCCGTAATTCCCGTCAATGATCCATGATTCACCCCTGAGCAACTCGGCGACGGTCGATCTCCATTCTTCCTTTGAGGGTTCGACCCATCCGGGACGCCAGTAGATGCGATCCAAATGAATGGTTGGAAGCCCAGTGATTGCCCCTAAACGCTTCGAAAAAAATGACTTGCCGGCCCCGCAAGAACCGATTACCAGGACTCTTTTCATACTCCGAGGACACGACGCGCACGGCTGCTAAAGCCGGCGGTCGAGGCTTGTGGATACTTGGTTGCGATCATTCGCAGCTCATCAAGCAGTTCGGGCTGGTCTTTGGCGATATTGGCGGCGACCGTCATCGAAAAGCACCGCACCGCGACCGGCTGTGCCGGGTCAGCAACGAGATTATAGCAAGCCTCAAAAATGCGGCCCTGATGTCGTTTCGGTATATCGACGTACTGAAGGAGCCGGACAACATTGCGGCGGACGGCAACGTGTACGTCGTCACGCTCGATCTGCTTCAGCAGTTTCGCAAAATAGGGCTTGATCAATTCGGGATATTTCTTGACGCAGTCGCTCAGCGGCCATCCGGATCGCTGCGTGATGCGATAGACATCGCCCAGAAACAATCGCATTAACTCTGCAAACCTTTCAGGATCGTCACTGACCCAATCGACGATCTTCGTCGTCTGCCGTTTCGAATGCTCGGCAAGTAGAGCTTCGCGGATATTCATTAAACTAAAAGGTAAAAACTAAAAGTGAAAAGTTTTTAATACTCACATTTTTAGTTTTTAGTTTTGCACTGTTAGCTCAGCTGATAGAACGTCTTCCTGCCCGGGTATTTTGCCGAATCGCCGAGGTCTTCTTCAATACGAAGAAGCTGGTTGTACTTTGCGATCCGGTCCGAGCGGCACAGGCTGCCGGTCTTGATCTGGCCGGCGTTCGTCGCGACCGCAAGGTCCGCGATAAACGAATCTTCGGTCTCGCCTGAGCGGTGCGAGATGACGGTGGCCATGTTGTTTGTCCGTGCAAGCTCAATGGCATCAAGCGTTTCCGTCAGCGTGCCGATCTGATTAACCTTGATGAGGATCGAGTTTGCCGCACCGAGATCGATCCCCTTTTGCAGGAATTTTGTATTGGTGACAAACAGGTCGTCGCCGACGAGCTGGACTGTTTTGCCGACACGGTTGTTGAGATTGATCCAGCCGTCCCAGTCGTTTTCGGCCATACCGTCCTCGATCGAGATGATCGGGTATTTCCCGCACCAATCCGCCCAATACGCGGCCATTTCGTCGGACGTTAACTCGCGTTTGTCACTCTTTTTGAAAATATACCTGCCATCTTTGTAAAACTCGCTCGACGCCGGATCAAGCGCGATCATGACGTTGTCCCCGGCTTTGTAGCCCGCGTTGTTAATCGCTTCGAGAATGGTTTCGACCGCCTCTTCGTTTGATTTTAGATTAGGTGCAAATCCCCCTTCGTCACCGACGCTGGTGGAATAGCCGCGTGATTTGAGCACGCCCTTCAGGTTATGAAAGATCTCGGCTCCGCATCTTAGAGCTTCCGTAAAACTCTCGGCTCCGACGGGCATGACCATGAATTCCGGAAAATCGACGTTATTGTCGGCATGAGCACCACCGTGGAGAATATTCATCATCGGCACGGGCAGCGTCTTGGCGTTGGTGCCGCCGATGTAGCGATAAAGCGGCATTTCCTGAAACGCGGCTGCAGCACGTGCGTTTGCCAAAGACACGGCAAGGATCGCATTAGCACCTAGCTTCGATTTTGTCTCGGTGCCATCGAGATCGATCATCGTG
>JAYVDQ010000678.1:0-3857 GCA_043749325.1 Chloracidobacterium sp.
CTATTTAAGCAAGTGAGGTCGAAAGTTTGCGAAGAGACACGCAAACTGCAATCTACCGCGCGCGCGATCTCGACGCTTGACGCCCTGTGTGCGCTGGCGGAAACCGCATCGCGCCGAAATTACGTTTGCCCCGTCTTGCACGATGGCGACGAGATCGAGATAAAAAATGGCCGCCACCCTGTAGTTGAGGCGTTTCTTGGAAATTCGTTCATTCCGAACGATATTTTGATGAACA
Organism: Chloracidobacterium sp.; assembly: GCA_043749325.1. Classification (GTDB taxonomy): domain Bacteria; phylum Acidobacteriota; class Blastocatellia; order Pyrinomonadales; family Pyrinomonadaceae; genus OLB17. Next base: position 236 of record JAYVDQ010000678.1, read on the forward strand.
ATTCGACCGACCGCCTCCTGATCCTGACCGGTGCGAACATGGGCGGAAAGTCCACGATCCTGCGGCAGGTCGCCCTTATTCAGATCCTTGCCCAGGTCGGCTCGTTCGTCCCGGCGACATCCGCAAGGCTGCCGATCCTTGACCGAATCTGGACGCGCGTCGGGGCGTCGGATGACCTTGCCTCGGGACGCTCGACATTTATGGTCGAGATGACCGAGACCGCGGCGATCTTGCACAACGCGACGCCACGAAGCCTGATACTACTTGACGAGATTGGGCGCGGCACATCAACCTTTGACGGCCTCTCGATTGCCTGGGCGGTCGCGGAATATCTGCATAATTCGCCTGATCACTCGGCAAAGACATTGTTCGCTACGCACTATCACGAATTGACCGAACTTGCCGAAAACCTGCCGGGAGCCGTGAATTACCAGCTAACGGCCACAGAACGCGACGGTGACGTGGTATTTCTCCACAAAATGCAGCCGGGCAAAGCGTCAAAATCCTACGGCATTGCGGTCGCAAAGCTTGCCGGTCTTCCCGCAGCGGTTATCGAGCGTGCCAAAAATGTGCTTGAAAAGCTTGAGAAATACGAGCTTGCGGTTTTTGCGGATGAGAAAAAGGACGGCCTGGCCAAAGCGGCAGCAGGCCGCATGGCCTCGCAATACTCGTTGTTTGCCGTGACTAACGAGACCGCCATTGACGAACTTCGCGATGTTGATATTACCGGCCTTACGCCGGACGAATCCAAACAGCTTTTGGCCAGGATCAAGAACAAAATAATCTGACGCCGACACTCCCTAGAATTCCATATATTTTTCTTTGGATTCCGGTTTGATAAGCAATTTAAGCGAATTTGCCGCATCCGACCGCAGATCGATCGCGATCTTTCTGACAAGTTTTGTCCTCGACGCCGATCTATCTGCTGATATTGCGGCGACTGAGTTGCTCAACCAGGCATCGATATTTGGCCATTCGGGAAAGAGGTTTCCGAGCAGCGTTACAAGAAGTTTGTGATTATCCGCGGTCAGATTGCCGTCGGCACCCAGTTTCATCGAGATGCCCACGGTCGCTTGCGTTATGTCTTTGGGGCTTCCTAATATCTCCAGTGTGGTCTTCTTGTCGGCGGAAACCCCCAGCCATTTATTGTTCCCGGCGCTCGACGATGCCTGATCGATCGATAATAATTTACTCAGGCCAGCTACGGCCTGATCGTACGAAACGCCGAGGCCATTTCCCTTCGCAGGTGTCGCCACTCCGCCGGGAAAACCGAACCACAGAGCCGCGTACCCCCCCTCTACAGCTACGCCAACCTCATTCCACGGCAGGTCCTTGAACACATCGAGATTAAGGATTATGGAATTGTGCAGCTTGCTCTTTTTCCAGGCGTCCATCGCGAGAGCGGGCGTCGCTTGGCCGGCCGTCGTGCGATACAGCGTTTCAAACGCCTGGCCCGTGTAACCGGAATTAAGGCGTTTGGGCGAATCGCTGACGCAGGGCCAGGTTTTTTCGACGTTAAAGTCGTACGGGCAATTGCTCCAGCCGTGAGTAAAGGCTTTAACGTTTTGTAACAGATCGATAATATGCCTGTTTGCGACCATGCTGAGAGCGGGCGACAGGCGGACGGCGGGAAGGCCGTTTGCGGTACGATATTTGGCGACCAGATCGAAGAGAGCCTGCTCCTCAGCCGAATTAGCGTCACCCGCGCAGCTCTTCGAGGTAAGTGCATCCTTGCCGCTGCAAGTAGCCTGGGCCGGTGCGGTTCGAACAGCCCCTAAAGCGATCAGACATACCAATAAAATGCTAGCTGATCGGATAAGAACATTGCGAAAAATAATCACTGGGCCTCGCGTTTACTCTTAAAAATTCGAATCAAACAGAATAATATTCGGACATTGAACCAAAATGCAATCTTGCATTTTGACGAAATGCGAAAAGGGATAAAATAGCACCCATGTCAGATAGAAGAACATTTTTGAAAACATCGCTTTTGGGCCTGCCGCTGATAGCCTCGCAGTCCGCATCCGGGCAAAAAACCGGATCGATTGTCTATCGCAAACCCCTCGTCGTTTCTACGTGGGACAGCGGGATCCGGGCCAATGCCGCCGCCTGGAAGGTGCTCGAAAAAGGCGGCTATGCCATAGACAGCGTCGAGCAAGCCGCTCGCTCGGCCGAGGACGAGGCGAGCTGCTGCGTCGGCCTTGACGCCTATCCCGACCGCGATGGTTATGTCACATTGGACGCAGCGATAATGGACCACAAAGCCAATTGCGGCAGCGTTCTCTATATCCAGCACATCAAGCATCCGATCTCGGTCGCCCGAAAGGTCATGGAGACGACCAAACATGTTGCCCTTGCGGGTGACGGTGCGACGCAATTTGCCATCGAGAACGGATTTGAACGCATGCCGGACAAACTCTCGCCCGACGCTGAAAAGGCCTGGAAAGAGTGGCTAAAAAAATCAGAGTACAAGCCAGTCATAAATATCGAAAATCGAAAATCCATGAGCCAGAATTTGCTTTCGTCACCCGCATTTTTCGATGATGGTACGGCCAATCACGACACCATGGGGACGATAGCTCTGGACGCGGGCGGTGACCTTTCAGGAGCAGTCACGACGAGCGGCATGGCTTTCAAAATGCATGGACGCGTCGGCGATTCGCCAATTATCGGCGCAGGGCTTTATGTCGATAACGAGGTTGGAGCGGCGACCAGCTCAGGCGTCGGCGAGGAGGTTATCCGCATTTGCGGTACGCATACGGTCATTGAGCTGATGCGTTTCGGCCGCTCAGCAGAAGAGGCCTGCCGTGAAGCGGTGATGCGAATCGTCAATCGCAATCCGGTGAAAGCGAAAGACCTTCAGGTCGGATTTGTCGCTATCTCAAAACGGGGTGAGGTCGGGGCGTTTGCCGTGCAGAAAGGCTTTTCTTACTCGGTTACAAATGCGGAGATAAATAAGACCCTGCCGTCGAAAAGTTATTTCAATTAGCGTTTTCGGTTCGTTGTCCACCTCCCGCATAGACTTGTCGCGTACACAATCTCAAACCTCTCACCGCAACAACTTTATTAAACTTAACCTCACTGGTAAACTCATCTTTTACGTTACCAGCGAGTCTGTAGATGATCGAACAATCCCTGCCGCTAAATCAAAAGATCGGACAATTATTTTTCATCGGGATACCCGGCCCACAGCTTGACGAACTGACGCGCAAGCTTTTGACCGAGGTTTCACCGGGCGGCGTGTGTTTGTTTGCCCGCAATATTCGCGAAGCCGGACAGACAAGGCATTTGCTCGACGATATCCGCGAAGTTTCAGCAATCCCGCCGTTTCTTAGCGTCGATCAGGAAGGCGGCCTGGTTGACAGGCTGCGGCGGATAATGACGCCGATGCCGGCGGCGCACAAGATCAAATCGGCGGAACAAGCGGTGCGTTTGGCGGAAATTATAGCTGTCGCGCTGATAACTCTTGGTTTCAATATGGACTTTGCCCCGGTCGTCGATGTGATGGACGACGAGCGGGCGAAACATTCCAATGGGCTTTTCTCACGTGAGTTTGGTCGTTCAAAAGAGGACGTTGTATCTCTTGCCGGGGCGTTCCTTCAAACCTTGCAGCAAAAAGGCA
>JAYVDQ010000679.1:0-2001 GCA_043749325.1 Chloracidobacterium sp.
CGGTAAGGCGTGCCGTAACGCGACTTGATCGCCTGATCCAGCCTGACGCTGGTCGGCATGCCGTATGCGGTTTTGCCCGCCGCCATTCCGCTCGGAGCATTGACAGCCCGCGACGAAGCGGTTCGCTTAACAAGCGGTTCCGAATCCTTTTCGGAATCAACGACTACGATCTTATCTGTAAGTACGGGGCGTGAGGCGGGGGTGGATTGTGTTCGTTCGGATTGCGGCTGAACAGGTGCGGGGGGCAAATTGGTCGGCTGGCTGCCGGTGGATTTAATCACTCTGTCGCGGCCCTGTGCCGATGCTGAACCGGTAAAAAGCACGGCAGCAAACGTAACGCATACCGATAAGAAGAGAATCTTCGTAAAATCTTTCAAATTAAAACTCCAACTATTGATTTGGGAAAGGGAAACTTGAGGAGACGGTGAATTCCTCACCTATTAATAAATATCTCCAACGCACGAGGAATTCCTGAAAAATCAGAAACTCTGATCTCGCTAATAACTCAAATTGTGACCCTTGATTAGATAGTGAAAACTAACTATATGACATTATGCCCCATAAGGGGATCAGATGCAAACCTGACGGGATGGTTATGATTATGATGGAGCTTGCCGTCGTGGCGAAAAAGCGAATAAGCCCCCCTAAATACATGGTTTTCGTTGTAACTGGGCGTTTTCTATCTTTCGATAGAAAAGACCCCGCCGTCCCCACTCTCCGCTTTTTGCACTACTTAGTTGTCCTTGTGATATCACAAGACATACGCAATCGAACCTCGCTTCCATTTAAAACGGAAAAGACCCGAAATAATTTCAGGTCTCGTCAAAATTGTATAGAAATTTAAGCCGAGAACGACGTTCCGCAGCCACAGCCGCCGGTCGCGTTCGGATTCTCGAACGTAAAGCCCGAGCCCATCATGTTCGATGTGTAATCAACGGTAATGCCATTGAGATACTGTGTCGAAAACATATCGACAAAGAGCTTGATGCCGTATTTGTCGACGACCATATCGCCGGCTCGCGATTCTTCTTCGATATTCAGGCTGTACTGAAATCCTGAGCAACCGCCAGGTACGACACGGACGCGAAGTCCGGCTTCTTCGGGAAGATCTTCTTCCGTCGCCAGAAACTTTTTGATCTCCGCCGCCGCGGCCTCTGTAACGTTCAATTCAAATGTAGGTGCTGCAACTGCTGCCATAATTTTAGGGGACTCCTTTCAAAAAATAGGATTCGCCCAAACGAATCCTTACATTAATTTCAATATTACACTAATTGGATTTAAATTAACAAGCTGATAATCGCCGCATCACTTGATAAATATGCGCTGGGGCCGCCAGCCGGATTGCGTCATTTCCGGGTGCCGGCCGATTGACGATATTGTTCCTTCTCTTTTTCGCGTTGCAAATAGGGAATTCCTTTTTCCATCCATTCGGGTGCGGGAGCACCTTTCAGGAAATGATCAAAGTATTCCTTCATCCGACGCGAATAATCCTTCTGGTTCTGCCGTTTGCGAAGCCCGTGAAACTCGCCATTATAGCTAAAGAAATAAACCTCCTTGCCTAAACGCCTCATCGACAGATAAAACTCGATCCCCTGATACCATGGCACGGCATCATCGTTATCGTTGGCGATCATCATGACCGGCGTCTGCACCTTTTCGATAGAAAAAAGCGGGGAGTTTTCAATAAACAACTTCGTGGAATCCCACGGCGTTCCGCCGATCCGGCTCTGCGTATGCTCATATTGGAATTGACGGGCGACGCCAGGTCCCCAACGAATGCCGTTGTAGGCGCTGAACATATCCGCAACCAGAGCACCCGGAGCGGCGGCGCGAAAACGGGTTGTCTGCGTGAGCATATAGGCGATCTGATAGCCGCCCCAGCTATGTCCCTGAATTCCAATGGCTTTCTCATCGACAAAGCCCATCTTAACGATCGAATCCACGCCGGGCAGAACGCAATTCAAAGCGCTTTTCCCTGGATATCCGACCTTGTAAACAATG
>JAYVDQ010000680.1:0-5192 GCA_043749325.1 Chloracidobacterium sp.
TTATCTGGTTCGAATTCAGTTCATCACAGATGACTTGATACGAATCTGAAGGTCATCGAATCGGGGGTCGTCTCGAAGATCATCAAAAGCTGGATTTACACGCGAAAACGCGATATTGAACCCACGCTCGTTAAACTCCTGGTCAAGCAATTCGAAAGCCTCGTCCTTCTTTCCAAGAGCAGCGAGTCCGAGTGCAATCGCAGTCTGCGGTATATAGCGGCTGCCGCTGTCCTCGGTCAACCCATTGATGATCTCTGAGGCCTCGTCCCGGCGCCCTGACATCGCCAGTGTTCGAGCCAACAACGCTCGTACCAAAGGGTCGTCACTCAGTTCCAGAGCCCTACGGTATTCTGAGATCGCTTTGGAGTATTCTTCCATAGCGTGATGACAACTTGCGAGATAATACCGCGCGAAATAGAAATTCTTGTCTATAGCAAGTGTGCGGTTGAACTGATTTATTGCGTCATTAAATCGGCGGGCGTAAAAAAGGTTGACGCCTGAATCGGCACTAATTATCGGCGAAAGCGGATCGAGTTTTTCGGCTTGCCTTCCTTCTTCTATCGCTTCTTCAAATCTCCCCATAATCAGCAGGCAAGTACCGCCAAGCCAGTGATGCGCGGTTGGATATTTCGGATTCAGTTCGATTGCCCGCCGATATGCTTTTTCACTCGCAGACTGGTTCCATGAATAAACAGAAAGGACGAATCCGAGTGCATTATGAGCTTCTGCGAGGGAGTCATCGAGTTCAAGCGCTCGAAGCGCGGCGACCTTGCCTTGGGGCATACTGTCGTTTGCGGAAGCCACCCGATAGTTGTTGAACAAAACATATGATTCGGCAAGCCCCGCATACGCCAGAGCATACTCCGGATCCAATTCAATTGCCTGGTTAAAGAAAGTTACCGCCTCTTGAAGTGATTCACCGGTGCGTTTGTTCCAGTGAAACCGCCCTTTCAAATAGAATTGGTATGCCTCAGTGTCTCTGGTGCCGCGCTTAAGCATTGCGAATCTTTCTTCCCCAAAGAACTTCAGTTTCAGAGCGTCGACAACTGCAAGAGTGATTTCATCCTGGACGTCAAAGATATCTTCCATTTCACGGTCAAATCGCTCCGACCAAAGATGGAAACCATCAGCAGCACTGACCAGCTGGACCGAAATCCTCAGGCGATTGCCTGATTTACGTACACTGCCTTCGAGCACAGAACTAACTCCCAGAGATCTGCCTATTTCACTAACGTTAACGTTCTTATTTTTGAAGTGGAATGCCGACGTTCGCGCCGCCACTTTCAGGTTTTCGATTTTGGTCAGCGCGTTAAGAAGATCTTCGGCCAATCCATCGCAGAAATACTCGTTTTCAGGGTCGGCAGATATGTTGGCGAAAGGTAATACGGCGACGGAGTTCCTAAATTCACTAGAATTCTCTTCAGGATTTTCGAATACCGCCAATAAACCCTTATCCAACCCGCGAGGCTCCGGAACAACATCACCCGCGCCCGTCGGCAAGATCGCCGTCTGGTCGGTCATGTGTATCTGCGCACGCGTCGGAGCCTCGCCGGGGGCAGACGTCGAGTGCAAGATCGCTGTCGCGGGTTCATCTCCACCCGAAGCCGTCGCCGGGCCTTCGAGCAGCGAATTTCCATCGTCAAGACAATACAGCAGCGTATCGTCGTAATAATCCCGCCTACATTCAGGGCATCGTTTCATAATCGTTAATTCACGATTTGTTTATCCAGTCTTAGCAGCGTGTGGAGGAGAACGTTGCCACCATTTGTGATGTCAGAGCCCTCAGTGAATTCCTTCGGACTATGACTAATGCCGGCTCGGCTCGGGATAAAAATCATGCCAATCGGACAGATATCGGCTATCTCCTGGGCGTCGTGTCCGGCTCCGCTTGGCAGCGGGAAAGTCGTTAGCCCGAGTGCTTTCGCCGAGGCGTCGATCGCGGACTTAAACCTCTCGTCTGTAATGGCGGGTGCTGACGACGCCGTCTGCTTGAACTCGAATTTTGTACCCGTTTCGGCCTCGATCATTTTCACCGCCTCGCGTATCTTATCGAGCACTTGCGCGATTTTTGTCGGATCGAGATCACGCACATCGAGGCTGGTGACAACCTGGCCGGGCACGACATTGGTAGCTCCGGGAAATGCCTGAATTTTACCGACCGTCGCAACCTGCCGCCCGGTGATAGATCTCACGGCACGATTTACGGCTTCGACGTATTTCGCCGCGGCAACGAGTGCGTCCTGACGCTGGTCCATTGGCGTCGTACCGGCGTGGTTTGCAAAACCGTTGATCGTGATCTCAAACCAGCGCAGACCAACAATGCCTTCGACAACGCCGATGTTAATTTTTTGCTGATCGAGACGGCCGCCTTGCTCGATATGAAGTTCAAGATAGCCCGCGAGATCGCCTTTTTTCATTAACGGCTTAGCGAGCTTGTCTGGATCGCCGCCTATCGCTTTAATGCCTTCTCGAATCGTCTTTTTGCTGTTGGTCACGAGGTTGAGACGTTCGGCGGAGATGCCGGCGGTAAGAGCGGTGCTGCCGGCAGTTCCACCTTCCTCATTCTGAAAAATAATTACCGCGAGAGGGTGCCGAAGTATTATTCCCTTTTCCGCCAGCGTTCTTGCAACCTCGATGGCAGCCATCGAGCCGACCTGCCAGTCGTAACGTCCGCCCATCGGCACGGAATCGATATGCGAGCCGATCATTATGGGTTTAAGTGAAGCATCGCTGCCAGAGCGTCGGCCAACAATGTTTCCAGCGACGTCGATCGAGACATCCAGCTTGGCTTCGCGCATCAGCCGCATCACGTATTCGCGAGCACGGATGTCTTCGTCCGAATACGCGACGCGGTTCGTCCCACCCTCCAGCGTCTTACCAAACTCGGCCAAATCGCGAAGGCTGGCGTTCAAACGATCGCCATTGATCAACAATTTTTCCTGGGCAAAGATCGTATATGTGGAAACACTAATCAGCCAAACAATACTCAAGAGCTTCATATTCTTATTTTGCATAGATTTATTTTCTCAAGGCTTCTGTTCGTTCTTGCAGAACTCATTCCGGCAGACCCATCCGTTTCAGCAAATCCTTGTATCGCGGGTCGTCATTTGACTCAATCCATCCTAGCCGCTTCCACGCGGCGCACCAGTTCGGAGAAACGCGGGTCGTCGCGCAGATCATCCCAGATAGGATTGATTGAAAACAACGGCGGGCGCGAATCGCGTTCGGCAATATCTTTTTCGAGAAAGGCAAAGGCTTTGTCCTTTTCGCCGAGCGCTCCGTAGGCGATGGCAAAAGCCGAACTCGAAACGTAGCGGCGGGCGGACTCCGCCTGTAATTCGCCGAGCAGTTTGACGGCTTCGCCGCGCTCGCCCGTTCTCGCTAGAGAACGGATGAGCAATGCTTTGAGAAACGGGTTGTCATTTAACATCAAACCTTTTCGATACGCCGCGACAGCTTCCGCATATTGTCCTTTGCCGTGATATGCCTGTCCCATATACCAATGAGCGACCCAGAAATTCTGATCGAGCGCAAGAACGCGATTGCCCTGCGCGATCGCTTCGTCGAATCGCCTGGCTCTGAACAGAAGTTGACCCAAATCCGCGCCGATGATCGGCGAAAGCGGGTCGAGTTCTTCGGCGCGTTTTCCCTCGGCAATGGCTTCGTCTAATCTACCCATCGCGGTCAGGCATTCAATACCGAACTGCTGATGGGCGGTCGCGTAATTCGGGTTAAGTTCGATGGCGCGGCGAAATTCCTTTTCGGCGGCGGGCTGATTCCAAGCAAAGTTTGAATAATAGATTCCGAGCGCAACGCGAGTTTCCGCGAGCTGTTCGTCGAGTTCGATCGCCCGCAAAGCCGCCGCCTTCGCCTTCGGCATCGCGTCGAGCTGCGGCGCGACACCGTAAGTCCCAAACAGCGTATAACTTTCCGCCAAGCCCGAATAGGCAAGCGCGTAATTCGGGTCTTTTTCGATTGCCTGATCGAAATATTCGACCGCCTGTTTCAGCGAATCACTCGTGCGTTTGTTCCATTGATAGCGACCTTTCAGATAAAGCTGATACGCTTCCGGGTTTGCCGTTGAGGCTTTGGTAACTTTTGCCGCTTCCGCACCCGAAAGTTTTAATTTGAGTTTGGTCGAAACATCTTTGGCGATCTCACTTTGCAGCGAGACAAGGTCGGATTGCTTGCGTTGATATTGTTCCGTCCACAGCACTTTGTCGTTGTTTACATCAATCAGTTCCAAACTAAGCGTCAATTGTTCGCCACGCTGAATCACTCTGCCGTTCAATATCGCCTCGACATTGAGTTCTTTGCCGATAGTTTTCAGGTCGGTATCTTTGCCTTTGTAACGGAAGACCGACGAACGCGGTTTGACATTCAAATTAGGCAGCTCCGACAAACTCTTGATAAGCGTCTCCGTCATCCCGTCCGAGAGATATTCAACGTCTGCATTTCCGCTTTCATTGACAAACGGCATCACGGCGATAGACTCGATCTGTTTCGAACTGCTGCCTTTCGACAAAAAGCCGAAATAGCCAACGGCCGAGATCACAGCCACAAGAACTACCGCCGCGACCGCGGTGGCAAGCTTGTGGCTCTTTGCCTGAGTAACAGCGTATTCGAGGCTCGATGACGAGGTCGTTACATTTCGCGTTGAGGCGGTTTGTCCGCTGATGGTCGATTCGCCGCCGCCGCTGAGCATCTGCGTCGCATTTTCCGTCGGCGTACTCGTTAGGTCGCGGTTAGGAACCGTCGAGCGCTCCAACTCGCCCTGAATATCGAGTTCACGCCGCAGATTCTTGAGGTCGATCAGCAGATCGCGGGCAGATTGGTAACGCATTTCCGCATCTTTCGTCAGCGATTTGCGGACGATCCGCTGCAATTCTCCCGTGACGTTTTCCAGCTGGAGTGGCTCTTTTTCGAGAATCGAGACGATCGTATGATTGACCGTTTCGCCTGTGAACGGAACTTTGCCGGCCAGCATTTCATATAAGACGACGCCGAGGCTCCAGATGTCTGTTCGGGCGTCTGTCGGATTTCCGCGAGCTTGCTCTGGTGACATATACGAGACTGTTCCCATGACCATTCCCGGCGTTGTATTGACCTGTACACGCGTGGCATCCTCAGACGACGCATCGTCCGGCTTATTCTCAGATAGTTTTGCCAGGCCAAAGTCGAGCACCTTGGCA
>JAYVDQ010000681.1:0-3023 GCA_043749325.1 Chloracidobacterium sp.
GCACACTCCCTACCGGTCGTGTCTCCGCCTTATTGTGGCTACGGTTTTCGTAACCCACTTACTGAACGCATCAAGACCAAAAATCTTGCACCATAACCAGAACCAGCAGCGCTGCGAACATCGTTTCGAGGTTAACGCCGAGGCTTGCGGCCGTGTCACTAAGGTGCCGTTTTACCTCGCTGTCGGTCCATCCGTGGCGCGTCCGAAGCCCGCGTTCGACGCCCTTGCGGATCTCTGTCTGGACACGAGTCAGCTTACGGCTGGCCGTCGCTTCGTGATAACCAAAGGTCGCAGCGATGTCCTTTAATTTAAGGTCATCAAAATAGTATAACTTAAGGATCAATCGATCCTCTGCCTCGAGTTCGGCGATCGCGGTACTCAGGGCCTCGGCGACGTCGCTCGAGGTCTGGCCTTCGCTAAACAGATCCTCGGGATTCTCGATATGCGAGCCAAAATGATTGCCGTCGTTGTGGGCCGCTTCATTCGCAAGGTTTTCGAATTCACGATCCTCCTCGATCTGGACAAATTTAGACTGTTTTCGAAATTGGTCGACCGCAAGCTGCGAAACGACCGCACGCAGCCAACCAGCCAGAGAACCGCGTCCTGAATAATATGCCAGCTTACTCTTTTTATTACCGTCTGCATCCGTACGCAGGCCGTAAAGCTCGGCCCAGATCGAGCTTGCAAGATCCTCGGCGTCTTCCTGATTTGACGATATCTTGCCGGCGGCCGACTTCACGGTCGAGTCAAAATTTGCGACCAGATCTTCCCAGGCCAGCTCGTCACCGCGCTCGCAGGCGATGATCAGGCACATGTCGTCGGAGCGGATCTCGTCGATAAACTCTTTGATCTCATTGTTTCCGGCGTTCGGGCTGTCGCGAAGAAGGTATTTGTCGAGAACCGCCTGAACCCGGGGCTGGATGTCGGCACCACCCAGTCCCCGCGCGTTTTCAGCGCGAGAGATCAGATGCTCTATCGCTTCTTCAAACGTATTTTTTTGTTTCTCGGCGATGGGGCTCATGCAAAAGTTGACACGATTCTAGCACTCTTTTGATGAAAGCTGGACGCCAAAGCGTTGTTTGCTCCTATTTTAGATGCTTACGCAAAAACGAAACGATCTTGTACCCGTCGTACCAGACCCAGGGTTTTTCGCCGAGGGTGTAGTGGCCACAGGGGATGACGGCTTTGCTGTGTTTGATCTTGTTGCGGCGGAGGGCAGTGATCGTGTCGCGTGAGAGGCCGACCGGAAAGCTGAGGTCGTATAGCGTGTAGATGTAGCGCTGCGGCCGCGGCGGGAGCTTGGCGAGGCGATCCATATATGCCATCGGCGAGATCGGCAGCCAGTATTCGCGTAGCTCGTCGAGCGTTACGTTGTCGCCGATGCTCTCTTTGACGTGATAGGTCGAAAGGCCATGCCAGACGACATCCGCCGGGTAGCCGGAGACGTGATTAAAGACGGCAGTGTCGATCTGCATGTCGTGCGTAAACGCAAAAAAGCCGACGCACGAGCCGATGCTCGTTCCGACGATGCCGATCTTTTCGTAACCCTGTTGTTTCAACCAACGCACCGCCGAACGCGTATCGACAACCGCCTGGCGAAGCGATTGCAGCGTGCGCCCGACATTTGGAGCGACCAGGTAATCTGCCCGGTCTGTTTCCGGCGGCATCCGCTCTTCGTGATACGGCAGCGTCATTCTGAGCGCGGACATCCCGACTTTGTTGAATATCTTACAGAGGTCGAAATACGTTCCGGCTTTGGCGTTCCAATGCGGCAGCACGAGAACGGCGGATTTTTTGTTATTTTCGCGGGCAAAATATTTGGCGTAAACCGTATTGTTCTCAGGCGTCGGCGTCGTTATACCGCTTGTCCACGTCAGGCGATCGCCCTCAAGCGCGAAATCTGAGATCTCGGGCGAGCAGAAAAATTCCTCGCTGTTTTCCACCGTGCTCTTAGAGTACTCGCTAAACAGCTTTCGCGGATCGTCGCCGTTGGCGTGATCGGTTATGTATTCCGCGCCCCACTCGAATTCACGCACAACACGGTTATCGTCGCGCATCGCAAACTCGCGTTCCTTATTGTGCATGTAGCGTTTGAGCATAATTTAAAGAATTTTTGCCACCGATATCACGGATAAGACAGATAAGAGCAACTATTTCTTATCCTTCCGTATCGGTGTTATCTGTGGCCAAGTTATTCCTCACGCGGCGGCGGCTTTCGCTTTTTTGACGATCTTTTCGTAGAAAGCGATGTATTGCGGAATGATCTTTGAGGTCGAATATCTTTGCACCGCCAGCTCGCGGCCTTTTTCGCCGAAAGAGCGACGCAGATCTTCATCACCGAGCAGCTTTAGCGTGTCGCCACTCATTTTTTCGAGATCGCCGACATCGCTTAGAAAACCGGATTCGCCATCGTTAACAACCTCAGGAATACCACCGATACGCGTCGCAATGACCGGAACTTCGCAGGCCTGAGCTTCGAGAGCCGCGAGGCCGAACGATTCGAGTTCCGACGGCAGCAGAAAAATGTCTGCGATGCCGAGATAGTCGGCGATATTGGCCTGTTTGCCGACAAATTCCGTGTGTTCCTTCATTCCGAGCTGTTCGGCTCGATAGTAAACCGCTGAGCGTTCGGGGCCGTCGCCGACCATTATGAGCTTCGCGTTTTCTCCGGCGGCACGAACCTTTGCAAGTATCTCGACGCAATCATTCGGGCGTTTTACCGGGCGGAAATTAGACACGTGAACGAGGAGACGTTCGCCGTTTGGCGCAAGCTCTTTTCTCAGAGGCGAGTCTTCCAGACGCAGGTAATGATTCTGGCAGATAAAATTCGGGATGACTTCGATCTCGTCAAAATCGAACGTCTCGATCGTCGCTTGCTTCAAAAACTTTGATACAGCCGTGACGCCGTCCGACTGCTGCAAACCGTAACGCGTGATCGGTAAATACGAGCGGTCCGCTCCGACGAGCGTGATGTCCGTGCCGTGCAGTGTTGTAATTACGGGGACGTAACGCTTTTGCTTGAT
>JAYVDQ010000682.1:0-7411 GCA_043749325.1 Chloracidobacterium sp.
TCCCAGCCGCCGATAACATAATTAACCGCCTTACTACCCGAGCTAAAGGGTTTTCCGGCGCCGAATGGCAGTTCATAGACATAAGTCGCCTGGAAAACATGCTTGCGGTCAAAGTCGGATAATGCGTAATTTAGATGCCGGTCGCGAAGATCAAACGGTGTGGAAGACCCGGCCTGCGAGTTTCCGGTATTAATCGTACTAAGCGAAGGATCCCACGAACGGTTGTCCTTTGATTTCGACCGGGTGTAAGCCAACTGGAATCCAAGACCGGCATTTATCCTGCGCTTAAAGATAAATTCTATCCCGTTGTAGTTCGAGTAATCGCTGCTGTCGAATACATTTAAGCCGCCGGTAAACTGGGAATACGGCTGAAGAACGGATGAGAATCCATAAATATCGAGAAGCCGTTGGTTCAGTTGGGCATTGGTACATATAGTCGCGGTAACATCGGCCGCTTGACATGTCCGTTGAGAAAGAGTGACGGCGGCCGAACCGGCAGCTCCCGAGCCCGCTCCCGAGGCGGCCAACGCCGTGGGATTTAACGCCCTGAACCGTGCGGAACCGTTATTGTTCGAGGCCGATCCCGACATCAGGAGATTGATCAACTGTGAATTTGCGGCCGGATCATTCCTGAGCCTGTTAAAGGCCGTCAGGAAAGTAGTTGCCCCGTCGGTAACACCCGGTATCGTCGCGAAGATATTTGCCTGGTTGACGTTATATCCGCCGAGCAGATGAGCCCCGTGTTTACGGATATATGTCACTTCAACCACGTTTCCCTTACCGATCTCCCGTTGAAAGCTCAATGAAAATTCATGGATCTGGGGGTATCGCAGATCGGGATCGATAACGCTGATAGCACCGGTACCGAACGATGCCGGTGTACGTGCTGCATCGGGTGTGTTAGTGGGAAGCAATCCGGCAATGACAGGAGCAATGTTTCGATAAAGTCCGCCTGCCGCGCCAAATGTCGAATTGACAGCACCAAGGGCATTTCCTGGCGTGCTCTGGAATATGCTCGAACCGAACAGGAAGGTAGCGAACCTGTCCGAAGCCAGACGGTAATTACCTCTGATCGACGTTTTACCGCTCTTAAACGGATCCCAAGCAAATCCTACTGACGGTTCGATATTGTTATAAGCAGTCTTAAACAGGGTGCCCGGGACCCACTTGATATTATTCGAGGGTGCCGCGCCTAATTTGACAGGCTGATTTGGCACCAACAGGGGACGATTCACCTGTTCAGGCGTAGCCCTTATCTCCCAGCGCACACCGAGGTCGAGGACAAAGTTTGGCCGTATCCGCCAATTGTCCTGGGCATAGAAGTCATACTCTTTGTAGTTTGCCTTGTTTATCCAGCGGGAGCCTCGCGGAAGAAATCCGGTCGGATTAGCCGGATCGGCAACAAATGCCTGCGATACACTCCCGATGCGGCCAAGAAGGTCAGCGATCGTATTGCGCAGCCGTGTAAGATCCGCCGTTTGGATACCCGTATTACCGGTCACCGGATAATTGAACCCTATATCGCCGCCCGCCGTGCCGCTCAAGCTCACGCTCGGCTCAATTGAGGAGCCGGCAACGCCTGACCGATCATCCTTGTGCTGATTGAAACGGAAATTAATGCCCGTCTTAAATGTATGCGAGCCGTGAACCATCGTCAGATTATCTATGATCTGATGCGTTCTGACGCCGCGTGCATTGTAGGTAAAATTCGTATTCGGCGTCGCCGCATTTAAGAAACCGAATGGCAGCAACGGATCGGGAGTAGGGGTAGCAAACTTAAAGAAGTACTTGCTCAACCCGTAGAGAAATTCATTCGCGACCGTCGCAGTCGGGGACCAGCGCCAATTTGCCGCGAGATTTTTTGGTGTGCGGCCAGTATTAACAAAATTTGGCGAATTCGGAAAGACAGGCCGTCCACCGTTAGCGGAATCCCCGAGGCTGGTCTGGGTTCCCTGAGCGTAACGTAAATAGGCTGAGTTTTTCGCGTTGATCTTAAAGTCGAACTTAGTCGAAAGATCATACTGTCTCTCGTGCTGCGGCGATGCCCAATTAAATCCCGCGGTATTTAGTCCGTCGCCTGCCGTGAAATTATTCGGCAGCGGCATCGCATTTATATAGGATTGCAATACCGGGTCGATGGTTGCGACAGCCTGCTGCGTAGCTATGTTGTAGGTAGCGATACATAGTGTCGTAATCGCGGCCGAACATGACGGCAAAAGGGGAGCTCCGGTCGCGTCGACAGATGCGGTCGCGCTTCCAACCGGCGCGTTTGCACGGCCGACGACATATCTATAAAGGCCCGCCCGGGCTGACGCTGTGTAAACGGTTCGCGTGACCAATGCCGTGTCGTATGCTGCGAGCTTTTGAAGGTTGAAGAAAAAGAAAGCTCTATCTCTCAACAAGCCCATCTTCGTGCCTTCGCCAAAGCCCGGATTGAACAACGGCCCGCCAAAGCTGCCTCCATAAATATGCTGAACAAACTGATCCTTTGGCAGGCCCGCGATCGTGACGGGATAGCTCTTGGCATTAAAGCGAGGAGTCTGGTAATACTCAAATAAATTTCCGTGAAACTGATTTGTGCCAGAGCGTGTAACAAAGGTCACCGACGCTCCGCTACTGCGGCCAAGTTCTGCCGTAAAATTGGATGTGACTATCTGAAACTCCTGAATCGAATCGGGATTAGGACGCAGCGGCGTGAAATTTGAACCGCCAGCGGTGGACTCATTGATATCTATACCATCAAGCGTGAAGTTGAATGATCTATCGCGTGAGCCATTGACACTCACGCCGCCGCCGGTGTTCGAACCGACTACTACGCCTGGCTGAAAGTTTAATAAATCGAGCGGATTTCGTCCGCGCAAACCTACGATGGGCAAGCTTTCCAGCGTCTTTTGATCGATGGTGCTTCCGACATTTCCCGACGTGCTTGTCTGTACTTGTTCCGCGGAGTTGGTAACCGTAACAATGGCAGAGACATCGCCCACGGGCAGGATAACGTTTACCGTCGTCGGCTGGTTAACAAGGGCCGAATTTCCCCCGGAAACGAACTTCTTAAATCCCGATTTTTCTACTTGGACCTCATAGGAACCTGCCTGAATCAGGTCGAATACATATGTGCCACTGTCACTGGTTTGCGTTTTAAGCGTCGAACCAGTTGCTTCATGCTTGAGCGTCACCGAGGCCCCCGCTACGGGGGCACCGGACGCATCCGTCACGAGACCGGTAATTCGCGAAGTCGTACCCTGAGCGAATGCAAAGGTCGCAAACACAAACATTATCGAAACAAGTAAAATATTTCTCAGTAAACCCTCTTTAATCATTTTTTCCTCCAAAGAATATCGACCTCACCATCCACAACAATACACGAGCATGCAATTCTCTCAATTTTTCTTATCGCTCTAAACGCAAAAAACCAAGACAATTCTTCCGAAATAGCGGGCGTTGACCAGTTGTTGGGTAACGTGAAATCTGCATCGTTTATAACTTGAAACCGCCCGTTTGTAAAGCAAATCCGACCATTGATACATTGGAAATACAATTTTTTCGGGTTCCGATCTCTTGCCGTCGCCGCATATTAAATCTACTTAAAAAACCGCGCCGCACCTTACCAAGATACGGCGCGGGTTAAAACGAAATCCGTCCAACTAGAAGCTGACTTTCGCTCCAAATTGCATTGTGCGCGGATCCCGGACGGTACCTACAATACCGAACAATGTACTCGTAATGTTCAGACTCGAAAAGCTTCGGAGATTAGTGTGGTTAAGAATGTTGTAAGCCTCGGCGCGAAGCTGGACCTTAATCGACTCGCCAAATCGGATATTCTTAGCCAACGTGAAATCAATACGGGTAGTCGACGGACCATTAATGATTCCACGGCCCGAGTTCCCCGGAACATTCTTAAATCCTAACAATCTCGTATTATCCGTATTCGCGGGGTTGGCCTGAAAACACGCGATATTAAAGTACTGTAGTCGTGTGTGCGGGGCATTGGCGTTAGGATCGCAAATCACGATAGGTCTTGCCGCCGGGTTAGCGTTGATAATACCCATTCCGGCTGGATCGAAATTGGACGTTGTTACCGTAAACGGAAGGCCCGTGTTGTAAACAAAAATCCCCGACACCTGCCAACCGCCTAAGACTTTACCGACAAGGTCCTGCTGTTTTGCAAAGAAAGGCAGTTCATACACGTAGTTAATGTTAAATACATGTCGTCTGTCCAAAGTCGCTCTCGATCTCTCCGCCCGTGTATCGTAAGTGTTCTGCGGAGCCGTGGACCGATCCGTTTGATTGTCGGTCAAATTCTTTGAAAATGTGTACGCAACATTTATCTGAGATGCTCCCGAAAACCGCTGCTGTCCTGAAATCTGCAAACTATGATAATTAGAATTGTAACGCGGCTGTACTATCGCGATCGAGCGAAAACCTCTATATGGACGGATCTGATCAAGAATCAGAATGTCCGTATTTACGCCCTGCCCATTGGGGTTCTCCGGGGCCGCATTCGTGTTTCGGAATACATATCCGGCGGGTTGACATGCAACCAGCGTTGGAGCCGGGATCTGAGCATAATACGCTGCTCCAACCGCGCACGTCAAATTTAAAGCCACGCCGGGTCTGATATCATTTAGCTCGGTCAGACCGATCATATGGGTTCCTTTTGAACCGAAATATCCAGCGGTAAACAGCGTGTTCCGGCCTAGCTGGTGCTGGACGTCCAGTGACCAATGCTGCATATATGGCGTGTTCCATTTTGTCTGAACAGCACGGAGATTTGCCACCGTAGTAATGCTCGGAACTCCAGCCGCCGGAGCGTCAAGGCGTGTCGGGACGCTAACCGTCGCGTTTACTTGATAAGGCGGGTTGGTTCCGATATTTGATAAGAAAAATCCGTTCAAAACCTGCTCGTGATAAATGCCGTATCCCGCGCGGACGGATGTCGTACCCTTTTTGAACGGATCCCAAGCAATACCTACGCGGGGGGCAAAGTCCCTTTTACCTACGTTGATCACATATTTACCGTAAGGCGAAGCCGTCGCCGTGCAGTTTAGTGCCGCGGGTCCGTTGGTTACATTCTGTGAATTAACAATTATCCCGTTACACCAGTTGCCGGTCGCCACACCAGCCACGCCGGTGATTCGCGTTCCGAGGCCATTAACCTGCGGGGCATTAGCGGCCGTGAATAACGCCGGGTCAAAGTTTGAGAGACGGCCATTCTTGTCCCATGGTGCACCGAAATAGGAATAGCGTACACCATAGTAAAGAGTGATATTCGGGCGGAACCGCCATTCGTCCTGGGCAAAAGCCTCGATAGTCTTCTGCCGCAGATCGGCGGTATAGTCAAAGCTGGCCTGTGTAAATCCGTTAACGTTTCCCACCAGAAAATTAGCCCAACGGGCCAGATTCTGATTGGTCGCGTTTGAGACTACACCCGATGCGAGCGTCGTCGAAAAAACGTTAAAAATACCTTCGTTGCTGCCTGCCAACGCATTTTCATTTTTCCGGTAGAACGAATATACGCCGCCATATTTCATAGTATGGTTTCCCGAAATCAAGGTGACGCCGCCGTTGAAATTCTGCTTGTATGAAAAGTTATTGTACGGGCCGAAACTTTGCAGAGACGTAAAGCCATTACCGGTGATCGTTGGTATGCGATCGCGCTGATTTGCGAACGGCAGCGTGATCGGCACCTGAGTATTCTTTAAGGCCAGAGATCCGATATTTTCGCTTAAGATAGCTCCATAGCCATAGTTATAACGGGCTTCGAATATCACATTTGGACTCGCTACCCATGTCAATTGAGCCGTGTGCGTTCGTCCCGGCGAATTAGTCGACGTGGTCGATACGCCCGGCAAGCCCGATCCGCTGGAGAACAACGCATTTCCATCAATCGTTGGAATTTTGTCGTTTTCGTATCTGTAATACGCAGAGACAGTATTGCTGAAACTGTGGTCGATCTTGATGATCTCCTGACGGAAATTCGAAAGATTTTGGATCGCCGCCACCAAAACATACGGTCCCAGGTCAGACCTATTGGGAAGGAGTAATTTATTGTAAATGCCGTTGACATAAGCCAACGCCGCCGGACTATAAAAAGACGCGGGGAGCGGCGTGCCCGCCGCCAGCCTGCCCGGATCCCCAACCGCACAGGTTTCTGTAGGTAAATTGTTGCGGTTAATACAAACATCGATCGGAAATATTCCGGCTCTGAGGCTCGCATCCGGTACGCTAGTGGTACCCGCTGCCGAAAACCGGCTGTCGTGTCTCCTCTCCTCAGAGAAGAAAAAGAATGTTCTGCTCAATTTTTTGAAGTAAGGGCCGTCATTTTCCCCAAAATTTGGAAAGATGACAGGTCCCGAAAATGTAAAGCCATAGTTATTATAGTGGAACGGTGCGCGGTTCGCTTTGCAGTTTGGGTCGAGCTGCTGAGGCCCGGGAGGACAATCTCTGCCAAATTGCGGGCTAGTGCTGGCATTGGCCAGGAAATTATTGGCATTATATTTTGGCGACCGGTAAAATTCGAAGGCCGAACCATGGAACCGCTTGCCGCCCGAACGGGTGACAATATTAACCTGTCCGCCGCCGCTACGTCCGGATTCGGCAGGATATAGAGATCGGAGCACCTTGAATTCGCCAATCGAATCAACACTCGGATATGCCTGGATCGTAATATTGGAGCCGCGGTCGGTAACATCCGCGCCATCTACCGTATAAGTGTTCTGACTGCTTCGCCCTCCGTTAACTGAAATGTTGATCGTATTTGCCTGACCTTCTGGATTTGTGGTTCCAACATACACCTGGTCCGAAAGATCGTTCGATACACCGGGAGCGATGGCTACGAGCTGAACCCAGTTGCGGTTATTTAATGAAAGTTCGCGAACCTGGTCGCCGTTAATAACAGTACTAGCGGTAGGCGTGGTCAATTCGACCGAAACTGCATCCGCTTGGACAGTGACCGTCTCGTCAATCTTACCGGCTGCCAGGGTAACTTCCAGATTGCGTCTTGCCCCAACATCAACCTTTACCCCGGTATTAACCGATTTTTTAAAATTGGGTGCCTCTACGGTGACCGTAAACGTACTTGTTGCTAAATTGGGTAACGAAAATTCGCCGCCATCACCCGTCGTCGCCGTACGTATCACAACGTTACTCTTGGACGGATCAGTGACAGTTACGGTAGCGTTCGGAACGCCGCCCCCGTTACTATCGCGTACCGTTCCAACTATGGCACCCGTGACCTCCTGCCCGAATAATGCTACGTTTGAGGAGAAACAAATCGCAACCGCGACCATGACCAACCACAATGATTTTTTAAACATAATCCCTCGCCTTTTTTTCAAAACTTTAGAGAATCCAGCATTGCAATCCATAAGAAATATTTACGTTGATGGAGATTTATTCAAATTTTCGTTAT
>JAYVDQ010000683.1:0-4783 GCA_043749325.1 Chloracidobacterium sp.
TTGCGGCCGACCCTTGCAAGCCTTTCGGCTTCGACTCCGAGCGTACTGGACAGCGGCATTCCGCTCCTTCTGTCCTCGAACGGTGTGTCACCACCTCCGTCCCACCTCTCGGTGCCGGTCAAAATGCCCGTAAGCAATCTCGACTGTGAAGCTATCTTACACCCGTTATTTTCAATGTCAAGTAGAAAATACTTTAACTATTGCCCTTATTTTACCGGGGTTCTGTGGATATTCTGTGGAAAACTTTTCATGGGCCTGTGGATAAAAATGTGGTAAATCCGGCAAGTGATTTGAAACTATAGGTTAACGAATTTGTAACATTTGGACATGGTTAAAAATGGTTTGTACCAAGGGCTGTTTTTGAGGCAAAAAAAATTTTTTATAAGGGAAAAAATCCTTGTATTTGCTCAAATGAGCCAACTTTTTCATTATTTTTGTATTTTTCGGCGGCAAAATAATGTATTATTTCCAGCAAATCACAAACAAAAGAATTTAAGCGAGGTACCAAAAACGATATGAAAAGATCATCTGCCGCTCTATGCCTATTGGGCCTTTTCTACGGCCTGTTGTGGACCTCAGCCGGAGGCAAAGCGATGGCCGCTAGAGTGCCTAAACTAGGGAATCAGTTCCCGGTTCCGTCAATTTCACCAAATGCGGTGAAGCAGTAGTGGGAAAACTAAGACGAGCGAACGGCTCTCACGGTCGGGTTTCGGACCGGCTAGCCGCTACACGTTTGGCTGGGACATGAAAGGAAATGATGGTCCCGTCACTGCAATAAAACATTGCTAAATAACGCTCAAATCGCTTACTCTATAAGTGGTTCGCTGTGATGGAACCCGGCCATGAGATCGGGTTTACAGCGGCTGCCTCCATCGATCCGAGCATTTTCCGATTGCACGCTCAACTTTGATCCCACGTCATTAGCAAGTCCTATCATATGGAGAACAGAGCCTCTTCCATTCAAATTTATGAAAGCCCAGATCCGAAAGATCTACGCACAGCCGAAGATCTCACGGAAGATGTATTGCGCGAAAACGACTTCAAAATGCGCTACGTGCTTGAGAACATGTGCGAGGGTCTGCTCGAGTCCGATGGTGATGAAGTAATCGTTTTTGCCAATAAGCGGTTCTGCGAGATGACCGGCTATGCAAAAGAAGAATTGATCGGCAGCGTGACGCTCGATCTTTTCTGCAACGAAGAGGACCGCAAGTTCATTGTAGATGCCAATCTTCTGCGTCGAAAGGGAATAGCAGGGCATTACGAAATGCCGCTAAAGAAAAAGTCCGGCGAGATGATGCATGTTATCATCGGCGGGACACCAATATTTGATGCCGAGGGCGTTTTTCGCGGCACGATGGGGGTTTTTACCGATATAACGGATCGGAAAAACGCTGAGGACCAATTGCAGCACGATGCATTTCACGACGATCTGACGGGGCTCGCAAACCGGGCGCTTTTTATGGAGCACCTGCAAATAACTATAAAGCGTGCCCGCCGTGGAAAAAAGAATCTTTTTGCGGTGCTCTTTTTCGATTTTGACAGATTTAAGGTCATTAACGATTCCCTCGGCCATGCGGCCGGAGACAAACTTCTGAAGCTGATAGCCGAACGACTCGAAACCGGATTGCGTCCCGGCGATCTTGTTGCCAGGCTCGGCGGCGATGAGTTTACGGTCCTTCTGAACGGGCTTGCGACCGAGCAATCCGCTTTCCTGCTGGCGGAGCGTCTACAGGAGGATCTGAAACGCCCCTTTACTATTGATGGTCGGGAAATTTTTACGTCAGCAAGTATCGGTATCGCGTTCGGAAGCCCGGGGCTCAAGGCGGAGGAAATGCTTCGCGATGCAGATATTGCGATGTATAGGGCGAAATCCAGCGGTAAGGCGCGCTTTCAGGTCTTTGATAAGGAGATGCACGAGCAAGCTATCCAACGTCTCCAACTTGAGACTGAGCTGCGGCAGGCTCTTGAGCGAAAGGAATTTCGTGTCTATTACCAACCAATAGTCGATATTGAAACGCGTCAGGTAAAGAGCTTTGAGGCGTTGATAAGATGGGATCACCCTACCCGAGGGATCGTGTCCCCGGCCGAGTTTATTCCCGCGGCCGAGGAAAACAACATGATCCTGGTCATTGGCAAATGGGTGCTTCATGAGAGCTGCCGGCAGCTGCGGGAATGGCAAAAAATGATACCTGCCGCGGCTGATCTCAAAATAAGCGTAAATCTTTCGATAAAAGAATTCTTGCAATTCGATCTGGCAGAACAGGTCGTTGCTACGCTAAAGAAAACAGGTTTGACCTCGGACAGCCTGAAGCTCGAGATAACCGAAAGTCACGTTATGGAAAACAGCGAGGTTGCGGTCGCCATGATGAACCGTCTTCGCGAACGCGGCGTCGAGCTGAGTCTTGACGATTTTGGTACCGGGTATTCATCCCTAAGCTACCTGCACCGGCTTCCTGTTAGCTATCTAAAAATCGACCGGTCGTTCATAGGCCGGATGACCCGGGGCGACGAGAACCGCGAGATCATCAATACGATCATCCGTCTTGCTCACAATCTGAAAATGAGAGTGGTCGCCGAGGGAATAGAGACGGATGAGCAATTGCAGATGCTTAGATCTCTGGGGTGCGAGTACGGTCAGGGTTTTTTGTTCTCGAAGCCAATGGATGCCGCAAAGGCCAGATTGCTGCTCGAAGGGTCGCAGGAAAACCATATAGTTCCTGTGGGTGCTAAGAGATTCAACGTGGAACGTCTTAGCTAATTCGTTCGATTCCTTGAGTAGAACGGTTTAAAATCGAAAAAGCACACGAGATCAATCGTGTGCTTTTGAATTTGAGCCACCCCTCACTCACGGTCGGGTTTCTGACAATTACTACGCAGCCACTTCAGCGACGGCCTTTGGTGCGAGTTCGGCTGCACCTTCGGCATAAACGCTGATGAATTTGCCGCGGCGGCCTTTGTCTTCGAATTTGACGAAGCCTTCGATCAATGCGAAGAGCGTGTCGTCTTTGCCGCGGCCGACGTTGTTGCCCGGCTTCCACTTGGTGCCGCGTTGGCGGGCCAAAATGTTGCCGCCGAGCACGAGCTGGCCGCCAAATTTCTTAAGACCCAACCGCTGTGCGTTTGAGTCGCGTCCGTTTCTGGATGATCCTACACCTTTTTTATGTGCCATATCGTTAGTTATGAGTGATAAGTTATGAGTTATGAGTGAAAAGCCTTTTCTTAAACTAATCACTTGTCACTAATAACTCATCACTAGATTTTCTCTATCTTAATTTCCGTAAAACCTTGACGGTGGCCCTGTTTGCGTTTGTACTGTTTGCGGCGTTTCTTTTTGAAGACGATGATCTTGTCCGCTTTACCATGACCTACAACCGTGGCTTTGATCGTGGCGTCGCCGCCGATTTTAGCATCTTTGCCTTCGCCGACAAGCAGAGCAAGCATATCGACCTTTTTGCCTTCTTTCTCATCAATCCTGGGTACGCGAAGCGTTTCGCCGCCCTCGACCGCAAATTGCTTTCCGCCTGTTTTGATAATTGCGTAACTCATCTCTTGTGTTGGCTCCTGGGGATTGACGCAAATTCTTCGGTCAATCGAAAAGTACAGATTATACGGAAAACTCTGTTTTAGGTCAATCGGGAAGAAAGGAATAGGCGGAAAAAGGCACAGAAAGCACAAAGGGGACGTGCAGTTTTTCATGTTTTGCGCTTTTTTTCAGTACTTTGCTCAGGAAACCGACGGATCTTTTACCACTGCAATAAACGGAAGATTGCGATAGCGTCCCGCTGCGTCGAGGCCGTAGCCGACGACGAACTGGTTTGGAACCACGAATCCAGTGTAATCGATCGAGATATCTTTCTTAATTCGCGGAGCGGGTTTGTCGAGAAAACTCGCCAGCTTTATTGATGTTGCGCCGCGAGAGCCAAGAATATCTAAAAGACTAGAAAGCGTGAGTCCCGTGTCGATAATATCTTCTACTACGAGCACGTCTTTACCGCGAATCGATTTGCTTACATCTTTAAGGATCTCGATATCGACCTCGACGACGCCGGAGGATCTCGTTTTGTCCTTATAACTCGAAACCGACATGAAATCAATCGTGATATTGAGGTCGATGGCCCGCATCAGATCGGCAAGAAATACGCATGAACCCTTTAAGACCGCTACCAATACCAGCTCTTTGCCGGCATAATCACGCGTGATCTGTTCGCCCAATTCCTTAATGCGAGTTTGTATTTGCTCGGCGGAATACAGGACTTCGAGATTCGGGTTGGTGAATTCGGTAGTTGCCATTTGCGTTGATTCGGCGGCCATATTTTCCTCGCTGGTTTGATAGAATTGGTATTTAGAAATACTATTCAAACATTGGTTAACTTTCAAGGCGGGGCTTCAGAATTCTGTTTTAGTTGACTGTTACGCCCTTGCTGACGCGCGGGCTTCTGCAATATGGATGAAAACAAAGAAACACGCAACCGGGTTCGCGAATTGGTAAGGCAGGTGCTCGAAAGCGTGCCGACCGAGGGCGAACCAGCAGCAGCAGCAGAGGCAGTTGCAGTTGAACACGTGGTTGTTAATTCCTTGCAGGATAAGTTTGGAAAGGAATACGACCGCGACGAATCTGCAAAATCATTGATCACCGAGGACGACCTGCGCGGCCTGGAGCCGGGTTCGAAGATCCGCGTTGCGGAAAATGTGATGTTCACGCCGCTCGCGTCCGATATTATCAACGATCAAAAGTTCGAATTGATCCGCAAGGCGGCCAGGAAGAGCACGGCTAAGGTGCGTT
>JAYVDQ010000684.1:0-2174 GCA_043749325.1 Chloracidobacterium sp.
GGGACGCTACGCGGTAGAATTCGTCAAAGCGGGAGCCGACATGGTTTCCGTTCATATCGAGGCCGATCATCATTTGCACAGGACGCTGACCGCGATCCGCGATGCGGGTGCGAAGTCGGGAATTGCGATCAACCCGGCAACACCGATCGAATCGCTGACCGAGGCTTTGCCTTACGCTGATTTTGTCCTGCTGATGTCGGTAAATCCGGGCTTTGGCGGGCAGAGTTTTATTCCCACGATGATCGATAAGCTGCGACGTTTGCGTGAAATGATCATGCTACGCGGCCTCACGGTAAGGATCGAGATAGACGGCGGCGTTGACGAAACCAATATCGGGGAGATCGTAAGTTCGGGAGCAGAAATGATCGTCGCCGGATCTGCGGTTTATGGGCGAGGTGACGCGACCGCGGCAGTAAAAAGATTGATAGAGAACGGGACAAATTGGGTCTAGACGGCTGAGTCGAACGACCTTTTTTCTTGAGGTATTATGGTGTTTAACACGAGACGAGCAACTTTTCTTTCGCTCATGATGGTTTTGGCGCTTTCCGTTGCCGGCTTTGCACAGGCCAGGCCGAATGACGGTACCGATTCACAGCGACTCGACGTGATGCGGGACAAACTCGACCGCATGCGCCGTTCGTTAAGCAGTGGTATTTCCGTGTTGAGAGAAGAGGCAAAGGCCGACAAAAGCAAAAAGGACGATGAAAAAAAGCTTGAGACTCCGCTGGGTCGGCTTGTTGCGCTGGAAAAAGACACTGCACGGTTGCAAAGCGACGTAAATAATGTAAAGGGAAAGGTCGATCGGGGAGAAAAATATCCACGTTCCGATGTTGATTCGATCGAACAGTCCGTTACGGAATTACAGGCTCGCGTCGATACGGCACAACTAGAAACTGCCGCTGCCCGGGCAAAGCCTGAAGCGCTGGAGGGCAAGGCTAGAGAACCGAAAAAGAAAAAGAAGATCCTTTGGATCTTTGGCGGTGGTGGCAAGGACGAGTACGAAGAATTACTCGGAAGCGTTACGCCGGGACGTGACCGAGAGCTTTTTATCGTTGCCACCCGCGAGGTCCGCAAAGGGAATAATGACGTCGGCCGGCTCCTTTTCCAGACCATTATTACGACCTATCCCGACTCACCATATCTGCCCATGTCTAAGCTGGCCGTCGGTGATTCGTTTTATGTCGAGGGATCATCGAGCGCATTGATCCAGGCGATCGCAGCGTATCAAGACTGGCTAACCTTTTTCCCGACGCATCCGCTGGCAGATCGCGTCGTTTTGAAGATCGCGGAGTCCGAAATGCGTCAGGTCGGCCTCCCCGACCGGCAGGCGACCAACGCCAAACGTGCAGAAACGCGTCTCAGGGCGCTTTTGCAGCAATATCCTAACTCGATCCTAAAGGCTGAGGCTGAAGAGCGTCTGAGGCAGGTCCAGGACAATCTCGGGCTACATAATCTCTTGATCGCAAATTATTACTATGCTCTCGCTGTCGATCAGAAAAAGGGCGGTTTGAAGGGCGCACAATCGCGTTATCGCGAGATAATGGATAAGTACCCGAATTTTTGCTTCATGGACGAGGCTCTATACAAGATCGCTGTGACTTACCTCGTCGAAGAAGAGACCGATCAGGCAGCACGATATTTTCAAAGGATCGTCACCGACTATCCAAACAGCGAGTGGACCGAAAAGTCGAAGGAACAGCTCGTATTGATAGGTGCCCTCGTGCCGGTGCCTAATCCGGACCGTGCCAACGTCGCGCCGTGTGCGGAGCCGTCATTCTTTGAGAACTTTAAGAACCAGTTCTTCGGCGTTTATCCGATGACGATTGACAAAGACGGCGTTTTGATGACGCGTAATTTCAATAAAGATAAGTTTGAGATGATCGATCAAATAATTGAGAACCAGGGCGACATCCTCGCAAACCAGATCCCGAAAGCATTGACAACGGTCATCCGGCAGGCGGATCCCACGCCAAAAACAACTCCTGGAGCTCCGCCAGTAAAGACCGATGTTCCGGTCGCACCGGAAAAGCCGAAAGCGACTCCGACGCCTGTTCCGATCAAACCGTAGTTAAGGAAACAGCTAATTTCAGTGTTAGTAATTGAATTGCCTCCAGCTTTAGCTGGAGGTTTTTTTGATCTTAATGCGGCTTTAGCCCATCCGACATGAATTGGCA
>JAYVDQ010000685.1:0-14888 GCA_043749325.1 Chloracidobacterium sp.
GTTCGAAGGCAAGACCCTGATCCGCAGGTCCGGCGAAATGCTCGCCGAGTCCGTCTGCGACCCTGTGGCCGTGGTGCTTGGAGCCGAAATTGAAGAATCCCGCCGCGAGATCGAGGGCCTGGATATTTCGGTCTGCGTCAACGTGTCGTGGAATATGGGGATCAGCTCGTCGATCAGATCGGGCCTCTCTCACCTGCTCGGCATCGAGCCTGATCTGGACGCCATCGTCATTGCGCTATGCGATCAGCCCTATGTTACGAAAAAAAACTATGACCATCTCGCGAAAACATTCGGTGAAACACACTTACCCATCGTTGCCTCGGGCTACGATGGCGTGATGGGCGTTCCGGCCCTTTTCGCAAATGAAATATTTGATCAGCTTTTTTTGCTTCGAGGTGATCAGGGCGCACGATTTCTCATCAGACAAAATCCTGAAATGACCGTTAGCGTGGCGGGCGAAGGAGCGGGTTTTGACATCGATACTCCTCAAGACTTGCGTGATATGATTATCAAATAATATTGTTATGGTATAAAAATGGCATATAATTAGTATGGATTTTGAATATGATCCGCAAAAAAGCGAGTCGAACAAGATCACGCATGGGATCGATTTTGAGGAAGCTAAGGCTATTTGGAAAGATCCCGAGTCTATTGAATTTCATTTACATTTCACCGCTGAATCACGGCGTATGGTAATTGGAGTCATCGGAGAGCTTTATTGGTCGGCAATAATTACATACAGGGAGGCGTTGGTACGGATTATCTCGGTAAGACGTTCCAGAAGCGATGAGAAGGAGTTATATGATAACCGCAAAAGAGTTTGACGAAATTTTTGATAAGGGCGAAGAAAACGTTTTGCAGTACGCCGACCTTTCGACTATCAGAAAAATCAATGAAAAGCCTCAACGCGTCAATATAGATTTTCCCGGCTGGGTCGTGAACCGGCTCGACCGCGAAGCTAAGCGGCTCGGCGTCTCACGTCAGGCCCTGGTAAAGGTGTGGATTGCGGAGCGGTTGGAGAAAGTTTAATATACAGTTGGTTTAACATGCGCTTTTTTGAATATTACAGAGCTGAACCCGGTTAGTAATTAGTTGGGCGGCTGGTTATTCGCGGCGTTAAGGATCAAAGTAACAACTTTGGGAGAGCATATGAAAACCACGTTCCGCGGGATGAGTCGGTCGTCAGGTATATTCCCACCCACACGAGTCTCCTCTGAAGTGGCAAACCACAACTGAGGCGTCGGGTTCATTATGGGACTTGGCACTCACCGGCAATTTCAACGTCCACTTCCAGTTTCAAATTGAAGAATTAGAACAATGGATAGCTAAATATCTTGAAGCCATCCTGCTGGAGCTCTTCGTCTCGCATCACGCATTCAAGCAGAAGCTATCTGCGCGCTTACAACCGCGAGCGAACCATAAAAGTTTGGCGCAGAAGTGTGGGCAATCACTAAAGGGCAGTTGGGCGCTCCACGTTATCTCGGAGATGCGCGGCCGCCCAACAACTAATGCACCTGACCGCCCACACGAAGCCCTCATGTTCGTTACCTGGGGCGGCGGGTGATTGGGGGGCGTTTTGCCGTGGGCGAGGGTAAAACGTGGCCTACAAATTCCGCAAAATAAAATCCGTCATCATCGTGTACCAATGCTTGACCTGCAATGGGTTGGTCACGCCGTGGCGGGCCGTCGGGTAGTACATCACATCAAATTGCTTGTCGGCTTTTTGGAGTTCATAGACGAATTGCGTCGTGTTCTGCATGTGCACGTTGTCGTCGATTTGGCCGTGGATGAGCAGCAGCCGGCCTGAGAGGTTTTTGGCGGATTTGACTATCGAGGTGCGGTCATAGCCTTCGCGGTTGTTTTGCGGCGTCATCATATAACGCTCGGTGTAGATCGAATCGTAATTGCGCCAATCCGTGCCCGTGCCGCCGGCGATGCCGATCTTGAACGAACTGCTGTGCGTCAGGGCATACGACGTCATCGAGCCCCCATAGCTCCAGCCGTGGATCCCGATCCGGCTGCCGTCAACATACGGCAGCGATTTGAGATAGCCCACGCCGTCCTCGAGATCGCGCAGCTCAAGCTCGTACATTCGCTTATAAATTGGCCAGACCGATTCCTCGCCCTTGCCGCTCGCCGAGCGGTTGTCGCAGATCCAGATGATGTAACCCTTTTGCGCGAGCATCTGAAACCACATCCCTCGGCTGCCGGCCCAGCGGTTGGCGACCGACGGAGCATGCGGGCCGGAATAGGTAAACTCAAAGACCGGATATTTTTTTGACGGGTCAAAATCCGGCGGCTTGATCATCATCGCCTCCATCACAAAACCGTCGCGGGTCGTGACGTTGAGAAATTCGGCATTGCTCAGCTTGTATCTTTGCAATGCATCGACCTGGTTCTCATTTATTACGCGCGTCAGAGTGCCGTCCGCCACGTACAGCCGCGTTTGCGTCGGCGTATTGGCGTCACTCCAATTTTCAACAAAATGCGTAAAGGTCTTGTTGAACGAGGCCGCGTGCCAGCCGTTGCCTTTGCTGATGCGCTCGGGCTCGCCGCCGGTTAGCCGGACGCGATAGATATTTTCGGCGATCGGGCTATCTTTGGTCGCGGAGAAATAGACCCAGCCATTTTTCTCATCAACGCCGTAAACCGTGCGAACTTCCCATTTGCCGCTCGTCAACTGCCGCACAAGATTGCCGCCGCTGTCATATAAATACAGGTGTTTCCAGCCGTTACGAGCCGATTCCCAGACGCCAGTGCCGTCTCTCAAAAAAAAGGGATTATCGTAAACCTCGACCCATGCCGGCGTGGTTTCCGTTAGTAATTTTGTTACTTTGCCGTTGACGTTTGCGGCATTGAGATCGAGATATGTCTGCTCGCGGTTGAGAGCCTGAAACGTAACGGCCTGGCTGTCAGGCGACCATGCGACGCGCGCGATCAGCATATCGTCGGGTTTGTAGGCCGAGGTGTCGACAAATTTCGCAGCGTCGCCAAGGCGGAGCAGCGTCGGCGGTATGCGTGCCCCAACAACGGGAATTCGTCCGGCGTTCGGCATGTAGGACGTTTTATTGACATCGGCGATACCGAGGCGTACGAGCGGATTTGGATCGCCCGCCTGCGGATAAAACGTGGTTTCGACGTCCTGATCGGTCGGGATATCGTTGGGAATAATGAACTTCGGCACCGGCGATTCGTCCAGTCGCAGAAACGCGATATTTTTCGAATCCGGCGACCACCAATAGCCGCGTTTCTGACCACGGCCATACAGCTCCTCTTCGTAAACCCAGTCGAGATAGCCGTTATAAACAGGCTTATCACCCTCTCTGCCGTCGCGCGTGAGTTGTTTTTCGTTGGCCTTTTCGACATCGACGGCATAGAGATTATTGCCCCGGACAAAGCTCACCCACCGTCCGTCGGGGCTGAAGTCGGCCTCTTTTTCCTCGTCACGGCTGTTGGTCAAACGACGCATGTTGCCGCTCGGAACATCGTAATACCAGAGGTCGCTCAGGTAGTTAAAAAGAATGCCGCTCTCGTCCGCGTTGAGCTGCAATGCCATGGAATTGGACATTGTGTTGGCCTCGTCAGATTTAACGCCCGACCGGGCGAGCGCCGCCGCCAGCCGTCCGCTGTCCAAATACGGCACCGCCTGTCCGGTCATCGCGTCAACCCGCATCAGCCGGCCATTGATCACCTGCCGAAAAGCTTTTCCGTCCCGTGTCCATTGAACGGTCATTGGATTTCCGCTAAATTTCACCCGCTTACTCGCATCAGGGCTGAAAATATCATCAAGCGTCAACAACCGGTTCTGCGCAAATGCCACAGATGAAAAGGCAAAAACGGCAATGATTAACCAATTGATCTTTTTCATATTTTTTAGTCCCAACGAGGATAGATTTTGTTGAATAATACGCCAAACGGCTCATATTTCCAAAATTCGGAATGGAACACGGATGAACACAGATTAGACGGATCAACACAGATCTGAGATCGGTCTATTAAGATTCTTCGTATCCGTGGACATCCGCCTAATCCGTTAAATCCGTGTTCCATTCCTAGGCTTTCGGATGTGCCTTATCATAAACCTCGATCATCTTTTCCATCGAGACCTGCGTGTAGATCTGCGTCGTCGAGAGGCGGGCGTGGCCGAGGAGTTCCTGGATGTCGCGGAGATCGGCGCCGGAGTCGAGGAGGTGCGTAGCGAATGTGTGCCTTAAGCTATGCGGCGAAATATCATGAATGTCGGCGCATTGCTTGATGTATTTGTCGATCATTCGCCCGACCGAACGCGTTGTTATCCGCGTGCCTTGGTAGTTGAGAAATAACGCCTGCGGGTCGCGGGCCGCCTCGGGGCAATTGTTCAGAAATACGCCGCGGGTGTTTTCAAGGTACAGTATCAACGCCTGAGCAGCCGGCTCGCCAAAGGGAACGATCCGCTGCTTTTTACGCTTGCCCGTCACGCGGACCATCCGCTCACGAAAATCGACATCGGAGATATTGATCCCGACAAGCTCGCCAACGCGGATGCCGGTCGCGTAGAGAAATTCGAGGATCGCCCGGTCGCGGCGGCCGAGATCGGTATTGACATCGGGCGTCTCGATAAACCGCACTGCGTGCTCTATCGAAAGGTGATTTGGCAGCATGCGTTCGATCTTTGGCGTGGCGACTTGTTTTGCCGGGTTGGATTCGAGTGTACCCTCGCGGATCAGAAACTGGAAAAAGGTGCGGAGCGATGCGAGCTTTCGCGCGACCGATGTCTTCTTATGATCCGCATGAAGCCCCGCCATCCATTCGCGGATCGTCAAACGGTCGATGTCCGCAACCGGCATGTCCGTACGCTTTTCGACACTGAATAAATGCAGTTTGAATTGCTCAAGATCGCTCGCGTAATTGCGCAGCGTATGCGGGCTGACATTACGCTCGTATTTGAGGTGTTGGAGGAATTGTGTGAGGTGATCGTTAAACATTTCCGTCGGGAACGCAGGCTACCAGCCTGCAACGCCGTTTCCTGCGGCGTGGAATTCGCGGATATTAGACATCGTAGATGCTTTCGGGGATGGCAGACAAGGGTGCCTGCGTTCCCATCTACTTCTTCGGCATATAATAGCCTTTTCTTGTGCGGACATTTAAATTTTTTCCCTTGACAGCGAGCGAGATCGTCCGAAATTCGCCGCGTTTGTCGGCCGTGTCTTCCGGGTAATAGCTGAGAATATACTGCTGCGAAAGCTCCGCCGAGACTTGTGCAAAAGCGTTGTCCATCTCGTTTTCATCGATCGGGGAATACACAGCTCCGCCGGTCTGAGAGGCGATCTCTATCATGCGGCGCTCGGCTGTGAGCGCCCGGATATTGGCGTTGCCGCCGCGAACACCGGTACGCTTGTAGTTCTCAAAATCCTTTGTTTTCACCACATACACCTGACAATTATTGATCTGTAGCGAGCGAATCACGCCTTCGAGCGTTGTTTTGTCATCGCTGTAAGTGTCCTCGCCGTCGGAGACGATCACCACCACGCGGCGGCCGTTTGTTGATCTGAGATATTCAGCTACGGTAATGATGCCATCAAGCAGAGCGGTTGCTCCTTTGGGTTCGGGAATGAAGTCAATGGCCTGCGTAAGATGCAAAACATCCGCCGTCAATGCTTGTTCGAGCCGCGTATAATCCGACACGGTAAAGAGCGCTGCCATATCCCTGTCGGGGCGGATCACGCGGCGAAAAAATTTGACCGCCGCCTCACGTTCAAAATCGCGGGCGATCAAAACGCTTGACGAATTATCAAAAAGCATCGCTAATCGGATGGGTGTCTCGGATCGCGAGATATCGTCGATCTGAACCACTTTGCCATCGATCCTCAGCTCAAAATCAGCCAGTTTGAGCGTTGGCATCGCCCGACCGCCCATGTCGAGCACTGAGACCGGTATCGGCACAAGCGTCGAATCGACCTTGATGACATCGTCAGGCTCTTCTTTTGGTTTGGGAGTGGGTGATGGCGTTGGCCTGTCTCTGGGTGGAATATGGATAGGAATAAATATTCCCGACGGCACGTTGGGTGTGGGTGTCGGCGACGGACTGATCTTGACGCGGCCCGACTGAGCCGCGACAAAAGATGTAAACAACAAGAATATAAACCCTATTGAAAAAATAAAATGGAAAACGGATCGAGACGGATAAGAACGGATCTTCACGAATCTGAAATAAACCAATATGTGATTTTTCAGATCTGTGTACATCCGTTTCTTTTCGCGTAAATCCGTGTTCAATTTCCGATCTTATTCCTGCTCACTTCCTTTGATGCAGATTCCCCGGCAAATGTACCTATACAAAAATCAATTTCACGCCCGCAAAAAGTAACACGACGGCCAGCACACGCCGCATTGTCATCGAATCAAACTTTTTGCTCCCTAATGTCGAGCCTATCAGGCCACCGGCAACCGCCGCCGCGATCCATATCCAGACACCAGGCGGCAGAACCGAAACTTGTGAATAGTTGCCCAGCAGGCCCGATATCGAATTTACCAAAATAAACAAAACCGAAACCCCGGCCGCGACACGGGTCTCGGCCCAGTGCATGAGCAGCAGAACAGGCGTCAGAAAGATGCCGCCGCCAACGCCCACCATTCCAGAAAGCAATCCGATGCAGGCCCCGATCAAAAGGCACGCAAGAATCGGCGGGTCTTTCACTCGGTCGTCGCCCTTTAGATTTATCGCAAGCCGCACCGCCGCGAGACACAGCACGGCGCCGAGCACGATCTTATAAACCTCCGTCGGCAGATGGATCATCCCGCCGACAAATGCCATCGGTATCGACGCGACGGCAAACGGCAAGAATATCCGCCACGAAAAATACCCGGCGCGGTAAAACTGCACCGTCCCGATCGACGCGACAAACAAATTCAGCACGAGCGCCGTCGGCCGCGTCACCTCAGGTGCAACCGCCAAAAGCGCCATTACAGCCAAATACCCCGAAGCCCCGCCATGTCCGACCGAGGAATAAAGGACGGCGACGACGAAGATAGCGAGGATAATTAAAAGTGTGGTTGGTTCCATAGTCTGGTCGCCAACGGCGACAAATATTAAAGCCTGGGGTGCAATGAGGTAAGCGAATGGAACCCTAGGAACCCAGCAAACAAATCTTTTGTCGCTGAAAGCGACGCACAATTCAATCCCAGCAATAACGTTCGTCGATCTCAACCTCATACTTGCGGCAGAGATCACGAAATTCGTCCTCGTATGACAATGACTTTTTCAAATGATGCGACTTCTGATTGCGAATATATTCCGAAACAGCAGCCACCTGCGATTGTCCTATTGAAAACGCCCCATATCCGCGTTGCCAATAAAACTTATTATGCCCAGGGTACTTTTTCTTAACCCAAAGCGAACTGTCGCGTTTTATGTGGCCGATCAGATTCCCGATGTCAATTCGCCCGATCGAGATCAAAAGATGTATGTGGTTTGCCGTTCCGTTAGCGATTATCAAGCGTCCACCATTCCTCGTGACGATGCCGCTAACATATTTGAACAATTCCAGTTCGGTTTCAGGCGAGATAAGATCGACCCGATCTTTCATCGAAAATACGATATGAACAATGATCTTGACTAATGATTGCGGCATACTATGTGTCGCTTTCAGCGACGGAATCGTTTGTCTATATTTCCTAGGGTTCCGCTTCGCTGCACCCTAGGCTTTAATATGCGTCGCCGTTGGCGACAAAACAGGCAGCCATTCATCCCAATCCCTGAGAGCCCGTCCGACCTGCACCATGTGCCGTTCGCGTTTGTTCCGGTGTTTTTTACGCAATTCGAAGGGCAGCGGTTCCAACAGCCCGAATGTAATATTCACCGGCTGGAAATTTTTTGTCTCGACGTTCGAGACATAACGACACAGCGAGCCGATCGCCGAGGTCAGCGGAGCGGTGATCATCGGTTTGTCATGCAGCACATTGACTGCGTTTATCCCCGCGAGCCAGCCGGTCGCAACGGATTCGACGTAGCCCTCGACGCCGGTGATCTGGCCGGCAAAAAACAAACGAGCATTCTCACGCGTCGCAAGCGTTTCGTTCAGGATCTTTGGGCTATTGATAAATGTATTGCGGTGTATCTGCCCAAACTGCAAAAACTCGGCATTCTGCAAACCGGGGATCAGTTTCAAGACCCGTTCCTGTTCGCCGTAACGCAGGTGGTTTTGAAAACCGACCATTCCATACGCGTCAGCCATCAAATTTTCCTGCCGGAGCTGCACGCAGGCATACGGTTCGTATCCGGTTCGCGGGTCGTACAGGCCCTTTGGCTTCATCGGCCCGAACCGCAGCGTATCGACGCCGCGACGTGCGATCTCCTCTATCGGTAAGCAGCTTTCAAACCAATGAGTGTCTTCAAACCGCTTTAGCGGCACGGATTTTGCCTCAATCAGACCGTCGAAAAATACTGCGTATTCGTCCGGCGTCATCGGACAATTGATATAGTCGTCGCCGCCCTTGCCATAGCGCGCCGCCTTGAACGTGACGCTCATATCGATCGAATCCGCCGCTATGATAGGCGCGATCGCGTCATAAAAATAAAGCTGGTCGTCACCCGTCAGCCGCATGATCTCTTTTGTAAGAGCATCGCTGGTTAGCGGCCCGGTCGCGATGATCGACACACCGTCCGGCGGGATCGCGGCCACCTCTTCCCTGACTATCTCGATATTCGGATGTGCCTCAACCCGTTCTGTTATTATTTCCGCAAATTTGATCCGATCCACAGACAACGCCGCACCCGCCGGAACGCGCGTCGCCTCCGCAACCTCCAGCACCATCGAACCGCCGCGTCGCAGTTCTTCTTTTAATAGGTAAGGCGCCGATCCCGGCTCGTCCGTCTTTAGCGAATTCGAACACACGATCTCAGCCAGCTTGTCCGTCCGGTGTGCCGGCGTCTGCTGCACTGGCCGCATCTCGTAAAGCCGCACCTTTACGCCACGCTCCGCCGCCTGCCACGCCGCCTCGACTCCCGCGAGTCCGCCGCCGATTACGTTGATACTATGCTTACCTAACTTCTGGGTATCTTTCAAAATCGTTGTCCTCCGTCGTCAACACTCTCATCAGTTTAGGGTGTACAAACAATTTCTCCTTTGTACTCGGATATTCGACAAGTACGCCAATATCGACAAGCTGTTTGAGATATTGCGAGGCTGTTTGCCGTTTTGCGATACCTCGATCTGTCAGGTTTGTGATTCGGCAATAGGGTAGCTCAAATATTAGATTTACAAGTTCATAAGTATAGGTTTTCGGCAGGGCCTTTCGGACGTATCTTGCTGTTTCCTCCGACAAAGCCCTTATTGTCGCTATTTTTGCCGATGTCCATTGAGCTGTTTCTTCGACGGCGGAGAGCATAAAACCGATCCATTTGTCCCACTCCTTTTCCTTTGTCACATTAAGCAAAAGCCGATTATATTCAGCCCGATGTTCGAGAATGAAGCGGCTTAAATATAAAACCGGAAGGGTCAGAAGATTCTGCTCTATTAGAAACAGACTATTGATTATCCTACCCGTTCGTCCATTGCCATCGGTAAAAGGATGGATAGCTTCAAATTGGTAGTGTGCAACCGCGAGTCGGATCAGGGGATCAATATCGGGTTTGTTATGTAAGAATCGTTCCCAATTTGCGAGTAAGTCGCGAAGCATGCTCTCGCCCTCTGGCGGCGTATAAATTATCTCACCTGTTGATTCATTGCCCAGGGCCGTTCCCGGAACCTTGCGAACTCGCATCTCAACGCCCTTAATTTTGGAGCATATCTCTTCGGCCGTTCTTGTGCTAAGCGGGTACTTTCCCAAAGCGTCGAAACCCTGAAACAGGGCGGTGCTGTATCGTAGAGCTTCTTTGGTTGCCGGATCGGCGTTGGTTTCGCTTCTAAGATGCTCGAAAAGTTTGTCCGTGGTCGTCACAATGTTCTCGATCTCAGAACTCGCCTTCGCTTCCAGCAATGGAAGTGTGTTAATGAGAACGGCGGGGTTCGGTATGAGTTCCGCGGCCTGTTTAAGCTCAGCAAGAGCGGCCCGAGCGGTAATACATTGCTTTAATATCGCTTTTGTTTCGATGTCACGCTTTGGCGGTGGCAGCGGCGGTAATTCCTGAAATGGCTTGGTTGATACCCATTTAGGTATCGGCTGCGGGTATATCACCGATATATAGCCGCGAGCCGCGAGCCGCTCGACATCCTTGGCTAGATCTTTGTCTTCATCAAGAGATTTAACCTTGATCTCCCCGTCCACCATAAGTGTTCGATCGCCAAGTGTAAGCGACTGTGTCAGATTATTTTTAATTGTAATCATTCTGGTTCTTTACTGTTATGTACACGTTTTACTGTTTTATCGACACATCTAGAGCATATGTCGATGCTATCGACATGTCAACATAATATGTCGACGTTTTGCGATTTTATCGACATATTTTCGCGATATATCGATGGCGTAAACATATCGGTCTGCCGCATGAAACAAACATTGTTGCCCTGCGTACACATTATCAGCTAAAATTTCTGACATTGTATTTTTCAGTATATTGGGGCGTGATTAGCATTCTTTTTGGCTGAATCCGCGCCGGATTGTCATTTTAGATCGAGGAGAAAAATATGCCTATTGCCGACTATTCAAAGAAATTCATTGTCCTTATCGCGATGCTTGTCTTGATGATGCCGCTTCCGCTTCTTGCCCAGGACGACAAAAAGCCTGACGAAAAGAAGGATGAGAAAAAGCCCGAGGGCCTGCCGATGAAGCCCGAGAGCGTTATCAAGTTCACAACCAACGAAGGCACGTGGATGTCGCTCGATGTCTCGCCTGACGGTAAATGGATCGTCCTTGACATGCTTGGCGATATTTACACGCTGCCCGTCGAAGGCGGCACAGCTACCCGTATCCACGGCGGGATGTCGTTTGAGAGCCAGCCGAAATTTTCGCCCGACGGCAAGACGATAGTTTTCTTAAGCGACCGCAGCGGAGCCGAAAATGTTTGGGTCAGCAAGGCCGACGGGACCGACCCAAAGGCGATCACAAAAGATACCAAGGCGATGTTTGTCTCACCAAACTGGACCGAAGACGGCAACTACATCATCGTCTCGAAATCCGACCAATCGATCGGCACATTCTACCCATTCATGTATCACAAGGAAGGCGGCTCGGGTGTCACCATCGGCCCGCCTGCTCCGCCGCTGCCGGGACCGGGCCAACAGGGGCCAGCCGCACCTCGAATGAACACCATGGGCCTCGTAGCCTCGCCAGACGGCAAGTTCATTTACTCGGCACAGCGAACCGGCGCATTTGGCTACAACACCAGTTTCCCGTTGTGGCAGATCCAGCGATTTGACCGCGATACGGGTGAAACGTCACGTATCACGAACACTCAGGGCAGTGCGATGCGCCCCGTTCTATCGCCGGACGGCAAGAACATGGTGTATGCAACGCGGTATCAGACCAAAACGGCGCTTCGCGTCCGCAATCTCGACAGCAACCAGGAGCGGTGGCTTATCAACGACGTGACCCGCGACGATCAGGAATCGCGTGCGACGCGTGACACTTA
The DNA here is from genome assembly GCA_043749325.1 of Chloracidobacterium sp. Classification (GTDB taxonomy): domain Bacteria; phylum Acidobacteriota; class Blastocatellia; order Pyrinomonadales; family Pyrinomonadaceae; genus OLB17. Next base: position 11,549 of record JAYVDQ010000685.1, read on the forward strand.
TCCCGGCTACGATTTCATGCCCGACGGCCGATCTCTGATCGTGCCCATTAACGGCAAGATCGCCCGAGTCGATTTTGAGACCGGCAAGGCAACCGACATTCCGTTTACGGTCAATGTCGAGGCCGAGATAGGCCCGCGTATCCATTTTGACTATCGCGTTGACGACAGTGGAAGCGTTAACGCCCGCCTAATCCGCTATCCCGCGATCTCGCCGGACGGCAAGCGGGTTGCGTTCACGGCATTTAACAAACTGTATGTAATGGATTTGCCATCAGGTACGCCGCGGCGTTTGACCACCGGCTCCGATGGCGAATTCATGCCCGCCTGGTCGCCCGACGGCCGCTCGATCGCGTATGTCACATGGACGACGCAGGGCGGAAATATTTACACGGTTTCCCCCGAGGGCGGTAACGCGAGGCAGTTGACCAGATCGGCGGCGTTTTATTCCAATCCGGTCTACTCGCCCGATGGCTCGAAGATCGTATTTATTACCGGAGCGGTCGATGACCAGCTTTTTGCCGATATTCGCGGAGATCATGGATATAACTCGCCCGAAGAGGAGATCCTGCACAACCCATCCGGCGCTGGTGAGATCACCGGTCCCGGAGGCTCGACCGGTACCGACCTGCGGTACATTCCGGCCGGCGGGGGCGCTGCTGTCCATATCGCTCCGACGCAGGGGGGGCGTTTTCCGCATTTTTCCGATGATCCCGAGCGTGTTTATATGACAACCGGCCAGGGCCTTCTATCTGTCCGGCTCGACGGTTATGACCGCCGAACGCATGTCAAAGTTACCGGCAAAGGCGCTCCGCCAAATCAGCCAACTGCCGGCGCAATGAAGATATCGCCCGACCGCAGCCGTGTTTTCCTGGAACTACAGGGCAGGCACTACATCATTACGGTGCCGCGTTCGGGCCGCGAAACGGTAAATGTCAGCCTTGCTTCGCCGACATCGAGCGTGCCTGTCAAGAAAATGTCCGTTTATGGCGGCGATTACCTCAATTGGGCGCCCGACGGCAAATCGGTGAGCTGGTCGTGGGGCACCAAGCTCTACCGGCAGCCCGTTACCGAAGATAAACCCGAAACCTACGACATAACCGTCTCCTCCGCCCGCCACAAACCATCGGGAACCATCTTGCTGACCGGGGCCCGCATCATCACTATGAAGGGCGACGAGATCCTCGAAAAAGGCGACATTCTCATTACCGACAACCGCATCACGGCGGTCGGGCCGACCGGCAAAGTTACGGCTCCGGCCACCGCCAAACGGATCGATGTGACCGGCAAAACTATCATACCCGGCTTTGTCGATGTCCACGCCCACATGTGGCCGCCGCGCGATCTCAACCAGCCGCAGGTCTGGCAGTATCTCGCAAATCTGGCTTTCGGCGTGACGACGACCCGCGATCCGCAAAGTTCGACCACCGATGTTTACGCTTACGCCGATCTCGTCGAGACCGGCGACATACTCGGCCCGCGGGTTTTCACCACCGGACCCGGCGTATTTTCAAGTCTCGGCCTTGAGGACAAGGAATCGGTCAGCAATTACATCAAACGCTACCGCGACGCCTACAAGACCGACACGCTCAAGCAGTACGTTGTCGGCGACCGCAATGTGCGTCAGTGGGTCGCTCAAGCGTGCATCGACAACAAGATCACGCCGACGACCGAAGGAGCTCTCGACATGAAACTCGACCTCTCGCAGATGATTGACGGATACTCCGGCAACGAACACGCCTTGCCTATCCAGCCGCTCTACAACGACGTCACGCAGTTTGTTGCTAAGTCGAAAACGTACTACACGCCGACCATGATCGTCGCCTATGGCGGCCCGTGGGCGGAAAATTACTACTTCGAAACGACGGATGTGCTCAACAGCCCTCGCATGAACCGCTTTATTCCACGCGAACTCCTCAATTCGATGATGCGGCGGCGCGCCCAGTGGTTTAAGCCGGAGGAATACAGCTTTTCGATGATCGCCAAAGGCGCGGCGGACGTTGTAAAAGCAGGCGGACGTGCCGAGATCGGGGGCCACGGCCAGATGCAGGGGATCGGTTTTCACTGGGAGGTCTGGTCGATGAATACAGGCGGAATGTCCACATTCGACACGCTCCGCACGGCCACGATCTTCGGCGCCGAGGCGATCGGCCTCTCGCAAGATGTCGGCTCGATCGAGACCGGCAAGCTCGCCGACCTCGTCATACTCGACAAAAACCCGCTGACCGATATTCACAACACCGAGTCCATCAACATGGTTATGAAAAATGGCGAACTCTTTGAAGCCAACACCCTGAACCAACTCTGGCCGATACAGAAGCCGCTGGGAACTCAATACTGGTGGAATACGGATCCAAAATGATCGGGGTATTGATCGATCATCAACCTGAGGCCGTCTGGAAACTGAGTTTCCGGGCGGTCTTGTTTTTAGAAATGGTTTGATGCCGCCGGCGATTAGGTCGCGGCTGCGTGGCTGAATCTGTGGAGGTTGTGGGCGATGGCGATTAGTCCGAGTTCGGTGTTTACTTTTTCAAGGCCTCGCAGGAAGAATCGTCTGAATCCCTTGTTCTGTTTGATATTGCCGAATACCGCTTCTACCTTCCATCTTTGTTTTCTTTTTTCTATTCCTTCCTCGCTCATCAGCAGTTGTTTTATCTCTTGACGATGGCGGTTGAGGTTTGGGCTTCGCTGGATGATGCGCTGTCTCTCAGCCCGGTGGCAGGGGCCCCGCATCGCCTTGCCCCACACAAACGTGTACCGGTTGGCATTGGCTTCGATCTTCGTCCCGTCCAGCGTTAGCTCCTTTAAACTGAGCACCCCCTGCTCCGCCAGCAGCACAACCACCTGGTTGAATATCTTCTTCAGATGCTCTTTTAGACGCTTCCCCCGAAAGTCGTTGATCGTGCCCCCGATCCGGCCTCGCACCGCCAGAGAGCCACATGAAATGCACGTTCTCACCACACGCCTGCTCGATCTTGCGTGACGAATACACGTTTCTTAAATACGCATACACCAGCACCTTCAACAGCATTCGCGGATGATAGCTCGACGTCCCGCCGCCCTTGTAGCTCCGCTCCAACGCCGAGATGTCGATCCGCTCGCGTCCCGAGTTCACCACCCTTACCGGATCGTTCGCAGCCACCAGAACCTCATAACTCGGCGGCAGCAGCATCGGCTGATCCTGCACGTACCTCTTGAATACCACTTTTCTCTCCCTCATTCATATATTTTAAAGCCTTTTACCCCATTCTGCGCCAAAAAAAGGCCGCCTTTTCAGACAGCAAGTCATGAATTTGTGATTCACCACCGCGAATGAAAATGTTAAGTTTTCGATTAGGGACCG
>JAYVDQ010000686.1:0-5650 GCA_043749325.1 Chloracidobacterium sp.
AACACGGCGAAAGGCTTCAAGCTCATCGAGGGCTGGTTCAAGTCTTTGCATATCGAACGGGTTCACGCCTGTTTGGAAGCGACCGGAGTATACGGCGAAACAGTGGCCGAGTTTCTCTACGAGCGGGGTCATCGCGTCTCGGTGGTCAATCCGCTTCGCATAAAGGGCTTCGCAAAGAGCGACCTCAAGCGGAACAAAACGGATGAAGCCGACGCTCATACCATAGCCGCTTTTTGCCCAAAATAGATACCGTTTATTTCAGATATTCAGAATATCGACAAGTTCCTGAACCGAAGCGGCGCTCTTGTGGAGGGCGGTGCGTTCGTCGTTAGTCAGGCTGATCTCGATGATTTGTTCGATGCCGTTTTTGCCGAGCTTGACGGGCACGCCGACGAAGAGATTACTGACGCCGTATTCGCCTTCGAGAAAGACGGCGCATGGCAGGATCTTCTTTTTATCTTTCAGAATTGCTTCGGTCATCTCGACCGCTCCGAGGCTCGGTGCGTAGTATGCCGAACCGGTCTTGAGCAGTCCGACGATCTCGGCTCCCCCGTTGGCGGTGCGGGTGATGATCGCGTCGAGTCTGTCTTTGGCAATTAATTCGGTGATCGGGATACCGGCGACCGTCGAATATCGCGGCAGCGGCACCATTGTGTCGCCGTGGCCGCCGAGCACGAAGCAGGTGACGTTTTCGACCGAAACGTCGAGTTCCTCAGCGACGAAGCAGCGCATGCGCGCCGAATCTAAAACACCGGCCATACCCATCACGCGGTTCTTTGGAAAACCCGAGCGGCGAAACGCGACTTGTGCCATGGCGTCGAGCGGATTTGAGACCACTATGATGATCGAATTCGGCGAGTATTTGGCGACCTGATCGGTGACCGATCCGACGATCTCGGAGTTGGTTTTGAGCAGATCGTCGCGGCTCATACCCGGCTTTCGCGGCAAACCGGCGGTGATGATGACAACGTCCGAATCAGCCGTTTCTTCGTAGCCGTTTGTTCCGACTAATTTGACGTCAAAGCCGTCAATAGGTGCCGCCTGAGCAAGATCGAGCGTTTTACCCTGCGGCGTGCCTTCGACAATATCGACTAAAACAACATCGGCAAGCTCTTTGCTCGCGATCCAGTGAGCGGCGGTCGCTCCGACATTTCCGGCGCCGACGACGGTAACTTTATTTCTTCCAACAGCCATTTTTATACCTTCCTATGAAAAATATTTGTGTAAAATAAAAGGGTATTTTGTCATAATTGACGGCAAACGGCAAAAAGAGCCAAAATGTATCGGAAATCTCGATGAGAGCAATTACGGGCCAAAAATATACTCTTGAGGAGTACTTCGAACTCGAACGAAACTCCGAGGAGAAATGGGAGTTTTGGGACGGAAATGTCTGGTGCATGTCGGGCGCGAGTTTCGTTCACGAAGACATTGTGGCTAACCTGCTGCGAGAACTGGGTAATAAACTGCCTCCCGAATGCCGTGCATCAGGTTCGAACGTTAAGGTCAAGGTGCCTACCTTTTTGCCTTATCGATATCCCGATGTGACGATAGTTTGCGAAAAACGCGAATCCGAAACGATCAGTGGACTCGAAGTGCTGTTAAACCCGCAAGTAATAATCGAGGTATTATCACCGTCCACCGAAGCGTTCGACCGCGGGGCAAAATTTTCCTATTACAAGTCAATACCAAGTCTTCGAGAATATATTTTGATCGCCACCGACCGTCCGCACGTAACACGATTTGTAAAGCAGACCGAGAACGAATGGATAAATAGCGACGCGATCGGACTGGATGCTTTGTTGACTCTTTTGCAGTTCGGCGTCGATATTCCTTTGTCTGAGATATATCGCCGCATTGAGTTCCGCCCGCAAGGTTATTTGGATCCGGAAACGGAGCGTCGTTTTCAAGGCCGCTAATCCATGAAAAAAGCATATCAAACCTTTATCGCTATTCTGCTTTTGGTAGGGTTATCGTCATCCATTATTTCGCAATCGTCGCCTTCATCGTTTTCAGGAAAGCGGTATAAGCGGATAGTGATTCGCAACGCAACCGTTGTCGATGGCAGTGGGAAACCGGCTTCGGGGCCGTTCGACATTGTCGTCGAGAACAACATTATCACGCAGATCGTTGCGATCGATCCGGTTGCGGCAAAATCCGGCAACGCTAAACGCCCGGCCCAAGGCGATGTTGAAATTGATGCGACCGGCAAATACGTTTTGCCGGGCCTGATCAATGTTCATGCCCATACACAGGACGAACGCGGCGGCACGCCGCAGCCGGTCGAATACTGCATGAAGATGTGGCTCGCGTGTGGGATAACGACCGTTCGCGATGTGCTGGCGACAAAGAAAACCCTCGGCTGGCGTGAGCAGAGCGCCGCCAATACCCTCGCGGGTCCGCGAATTTACGCCTACGGCGTTTTTACCTCTAACCCGAATCCAACAAACCCGGACGAGGCACGCGCACGCGTCCGCGAGTTGCAAGCAGCGGGGTACGACGGCATCAAGCTTTTTGGCGTTGACCGCGACATCATGCAGGCGATGGAGGACGAGGCCCACAAGGCGGGAATGCGGATCGCCCACCATGTCGGTGTCGAGGAGACGAACGCGTGGGATGATATAAAATTCGGGACGACGAGCATCGAGCATTGGTATGGCATTCCGGACGCCGCTATCGAGAGCGGGCGGCAGAATTTTCCGGCTACTTACAACTACAGTAACGAGGTTGATCGTTTTCGCTATGCCGGACGCCTCTGGCGCGAAGCAAACTGGGACCGCCTGATGAAGGTGCTCGACGGTATGATCGAAGCAAACGTCGCTTGGAACCCCACGTTCGATATCTACGAGGCCTCGCGTGACCTACAGCGTGCCCAGACCAACCCGGCATTTGCCGACTACCTGCATCCGGTGCTCGAGGAATATTTCAAACCGAATCCCGCCAATCACGGCTCGTACTTCATCGGTTGGACGTCCACGGACGAAGCATTTTGGAAGGAAAATTACCGCATCTGGATGCGAGCCGTTGTCGAATTTGAACGTCGCGGCGGCACGGTCGGCGCGGGCGATGATGCCGGTTTTATCTATCAGATGTATGGATTCGGGCTGCTTCGTGAGCTTGAGCTGCAACAGGAGGCGGGATTTCAGCCGCTAAAGGTCATACAGCATGTGACTGTCAATAACGCAAAAATCCTCGGCCAGGAGACAAGTCTCGGCCGCGTCCGTGTTGGGTACAAGGCCGACCTGATCGTCGTCAACGGCAATCCGCTCGAAAATCTTAAGGTACTCTATCCGACCGGCATTGACGAAATTCGCGATGGTAAGGTTTTCAAGACCGGCGGCATAGAATGGACGATCAAGGATGGCATTCCGTTTTACGTTCCCGCCATCTCTGCAGAGATTCGCGACATGGTATCAAAGGCAAGGAAGGGTCAGAACCGGGAGCGGTAGCCACCGGGTTTTTGTATTTTTTAGAAACTTGGCGTAAAGTATTGGCTCAAAGCATTACAAAATAATTGAACCCGATAAGTAACTGTGAGCGATCCCATCGAAGTGACGCAGAAGTTCTATATATTTAAGACCGAGGAGAAACAATGAAGCTATCCCGAATCTCATTCTTAATTACTTTGCTTGTTCTGTTGATCCCATCGATTGGCTATGCTCAAAGCGCGGCAAACAAAAGCTGGCCGTCTTTTTGGACAAAATTCAGCTCGGCAGTAAGAGCGAAAAACCGCGAAGCCGTCAAAAATCTGATGGCGTCTGAATCGGAGTTTTCGGCTAGCGGAAGTACTGGTAGAGATGATTGGCTTGATTTTTTGCACGACAATAATGGTTGGATAAGCGTTCAAAGATCTGTAGCGAAGGGTGTTCGGCCGTTTAGTGGTACCGGCATACCCAGTCGCATCACTAGAGATAGTAATCTGATATTTCAATATATTCACGGCAAATGGCGGTTTATGGGACCAGGGGGTGATTAATTTAAAGGAGGAGCTGAATGAAGAAAGTTACGGGTTGCGTTGTCGCTGTTTTGTTAATTATTGGTTTCGTTCAAGCGCAAAAAACGAATCTTGTGGGAACGACATGGATTCTTAAATATACGACCGGAAAGGCCAATTCAAACGATTACCAAGAATATGCGAAGATAACCTTTAAACAAGAGGGCAAAGTTGAATTTGACAACGGCGAAACGGGGACCTGGACTTTTGTTAGAAATAAGCTGACTATTCAGAATGATAGTGACTCGGACCTTGTCCGTTATGTTGAAGCAACAATCACAGGCAACACCGGAAGCGGAAATGCAGTATTAGGAATGACTACGACTGTACCTTATTGGATTCGTCTGGCCAAACAAGTTCCCTTGATGATAACCCAATCTCCGTCTCCAACGCCGCGAATCGGCCCGCGGCCGCCAATGCCATCTGCTATGCAACCTGTCTACGACGGTCGCATGGATCCAAATCCAGCCGCGCCCTCGACCGCAGAAGTGCAGCTTATTATACGGTATGCCTTGCCAAAGGCACGTCAGGCGTGGAACAGTGACCAATATTGTACAGAAGGTTTTGAAGCGATTGACGCAACAAGCGGCTCTTTTACTAAACCGAATTCAACACAAAGAGCAGTGCTGTATCGATTTTGCGTAAAGGGACATGACATCGCAAACAATGGGATCGCTATTATCGAAAGTGGCAGAATTGTCGCCCACGTCGTGTATGAAGGCGGTGAAGAGTCCTCGCTTCAATCTTTGCCCGACTTCAACGGCGATGGATTATCCGAAATCGTTACTTGGGACAGCTCAGGTCACTTTGGCTATGCCAATGCAGTTGCGACGGTGATCGCGGTGTCACCAAGCGGAGTCAAAAACTTTGGTATCGCCGATATTTATCAGGATGATTGCGGTGCAAAGCCCGAACGCTGCAAGACGCTTGCTTACAAAATTACGGTTAAACCGGGCGCAACACCAGTTTTTTACAGGGAGACGTATCGAAAAACAAAAGGTCGCTGGATACAGGTCGGTGTTGCCGTTAGATATTCGCTCAGAAAAAACACCGGCGTCTTCAGGTTATTGAATTGAGTGCGAAATTACATTCCAAATTATTAACTATTAGTTTAAAGGCAACAAAAATAGTTGAAATAAATCGATCCAAATTTTCAAAGTAAACGTAGCTCTTTGGAAGAAGGCCATGAACAAAATTATCTTTCTGGCGATATTCAGCTTGTCCATACTAGGAAGTTGTAGTAACAAGGGGGAATTAGAAAGTCTACAGAGACAGAACAAGGATCTAGAGGACAAAATCAATAGGCTGGAAAGCAGTGCCCTTGAAGCACAGAATAATTTGACCAACGCTAGACAATCGATCGATGGGCTAAACAATGAGATTTTATCAGGCATAGTTGAGTCGAAAATGCCCGGGTTTCGCATTGCCCAAGAATCAGATTACCTAAAAATACTGACAGGCGACTATATTGGAAAGACAATCTACGAGGCGGATTTCAATCAAGATGGTAAGCATGATTGGGCCGTTTTGGTAATTAATGATAAAAAAAAGGAATATCGCGTTTACTTCGTACTCAGGGAGAAGAGCGAATATCACCTTGATTTGCTTTTTACGCGGCATTGGAAAAGTAATATGTCGACCGAAGGGCCAATCAGTACG
>JAYVDQ010000687.1:0-2363 GCA_043749325.1 Chloracidobacterium sp.
GTTCTGACAGCCATACTTTCAAGCCTATGCGGCGGATTCGGTCATCTAACGCCTGTGTCGGGCCGAATGTCGCCTGTTCGAGAAATCTGCGGCGGTCCCCCCCAAAGCGATAGCCTACATAATCCGGCGAAATTGATTTATCCGTGCCATTGCCTTTCCGGGTCGTGCCGAGCGGCGTAGGCTTTCTTCGTGTCGGGTTGCCATCGTCGCTGCTGATCTTGCCAATGCCTAATTTGACCGTATTGCTCGCGAGCCCGCGCCACGTCACATAGACTGACAGATCGCCCTCGGGATTGGTATCCCAATAGCCGATGGCATCGCTTAACTGGATGGTCATGGCCCAAACATTTTTGACCGTAGAAACCTGCTGTAGTTCCGTTACCGGAAATCCGTAAATATGTCCGCGGTCGTCAGATGCGTAAACGCGGAATGCATTTGCACCCTCGCCGTCCATCAGATCCAGGTCGGAGAGGTAGATCACGACTTCCGAATCCGGCGGAAATGCCTGCGACGTCGGGATCTTAGTCAACGGAACACGAATGGCATTTCTCACGTTCTGTGCCAGCGCGCGCGTCGAGTTAACCTCACTAAGCAAGATCGGCGCCGGAGAATTTGGGTCCGGGTCGTCCTGAGCCATTACCCAAAGTCCGAACGTCGAGACCAACACAAACACAGCCAAAACTCGCAACATCGATCGCGAAATTCTGCTTTCCATACCATTTCCTCCTGTAAGGCTACCGAGCGAGCAATTGAAATAACTATTTAGAAGACCAACGGGCCGCGGGGAAATTTGCCCGTTTAAATTTGTTTTACAACTTCGAATGTACAATATTCCCGCCCACAAAACAAGGCATTTATTTCCCTTTACTAATGATGCGGTTTATTTCCTACTGCTATTAGACGTACAATATACTCCAAAAGCCGAGAAAATGTAAAGAACCGTAAGTATTTTTTTGTATTTTCTGGATATGCCCGAAATTATTTTCATCAAAACGCCGGACCATTTTAGCTTTAAGGCAACGGTTTACAGCCACGGCTGGTGCGAACTGCCGCCATTCGATCTCGATGAGGAAAATTGGCGGCTAAAATATGTGTTTCGCGATTTGGCTGGTAAACATGCCGTTTCGGCCGTTATTAGCGAAGCGAAAGGCGGAGTGCGGGTCGATCCGGCTAGTTCGAAGATCGATGCCGCCGCGATCGAACGAGATGTTCGCCATTTGCTGAGGCTGGATGACGACCTGGACGGGTTTTACAAGGCGGTTTTCGGGCATGGCGGCCTTGAGTGGGTTGCGGAAAAACGGGCTGGCCGTTTGCTGCGTTCGGCGACAGTTTTCGAGGACCTCGTAAAAACGATCTGCACGACAAATTGCTCTTGGGGACTGACGAAAAACATGGTCGGCAACCTGGTCGAGAAACTCGGCTCACCGGCGGGCAAAGGCCTGAATGCATTCCCGACCGCCGAAGCTATGGCGGGGGTTACGTCCCATTTTTATCGCGAAGAGATCCGTGCCGGATACCGCTCGCCCTATTTTGTCGAGCTGGCCGAGGCCGTGGCCTCCGGCGCCCTCGATCCCGAAGCTTGGCTGCACTCCGATCTCCCGACAGCCGAATTGAAAAAGGAGATGAAAAAGGTAAAAGGCGTGGGTGATTACGCGGCCGAAAATCTCCTCAAACTCGTGGGCCGCTACGATGGCCTGGCCCTCGATTCGTGGTTGCGGTCGCAGTTTTATAAAAAATACAACGCCGAAAAGGTATGCAACGACAAAAAAATAGAACGTCATTACAAGAAATTCGGCCAATGGCGTGGCCTCGTGATCTGGTGCGATATGATGGAAAAATGGGTCAAATGACCTTATTTGATCGCATCAAGAACTCTCCATGACCCACAGAAAAAGGCGGTCCGGGGGCCGCCTTTTGGGTTTAGGTTATGGATCGGGGTTTATTCCAATCCGGTAAAGTTAACATCCGCAAGGTTGTCGCCAACCTCTACTATACGCGATGCAAACCGGTATTGCCGTGAGGCAACGGCCATTGTGTACGTCGCGGCAGCTATATCGTCAAACGTGTAGTAGCCGAACACACTGGTTGTGGCGATTCTCGCGAGGCCTTCGCCACTGATGATCGTCACCTTGGCTCCACGGATGCCGCGGCCGTCGGATGAGGTTACTCTGCCCGAGACCGTGACGCCGCGTGAAGCCGTGACCGAGACGCTACCGCTCTGATCGTAGCTTGCGGCCAGCACCATGCCGTTGACATCCGATGTGACACCGCTAATGACCGAGTCGTCAAAGGTGACGCTCGATGTGCCGGTTGCGGCTCCGTCAAGGACATGGAACCGCACTCTCGCGATGCGTGTCGCTCCC
>JAYVDQ010000688.1:0-4995 GCA_043749325.1 Chloracidobacterium sp.
TGAAAGAAAAAGGTATCCACGCTAAACAGCAAGTCGACATTCCAGTTTGGTTTCGTCATCAGCAAATAGGAATGTTCTATGCCGATCTAATGGTAGAAAATAAGGTGATTGTTGAGCTTAAAGCAGTACGCTCAATCGACCCATCACACGAGGCTCAACTTTTGCACTATCTCCGGGCGACGGAAATTGAGATTGGGCTTCTTCTAAATTTTGGAATAAAGCCCGAGGTTAAAAGAAAGATATATGACAACCCAAGAAAAAATATCCGTGAAAATCTGTGTTAATCCGTGGCTAATTTTCTGACCCAATGAAAGGTAACCTCATCATCATCAGTTCCCCGTCAGGTGGCGGCAAAGGCACGCTCATTAAAGAAGTGCGCGGGATGCTGCCGGATCTCGGCTATTCGTGTTCTCATACGACGCGGCCCAAACGGTTTGGCGAGGAGGAGGGCCGCGAGTATTTTTTTATTACCCAAGAAGAATTTGAGCGTCGCATTGCCGCCGGTGATTTCCTTGAGTACGCAAATGTACACGGCCATCTTTATGGCACATCGCTTGCCGAAAGTAAAAAAATATTCAATACAGGCAAAGACCTTATCGTCGAGGTCGATGTTCAAGGTGCTCTTCACATAATGGAACGCATCACCGATGCAAGCGTCAGCATCTTTATCCTGCCACCCTCGTTCGAGGTTCTCAGGGCACGTCTAACCGCCCGGGCTACCGAAGATCAGGCGGAACTCCACACGCGTTTGAAGAATTCGTTTAGCGAAGTGATGCAGTATTCCAAGTTTGACTATGTCATCGTCAACGAGGATCTCGTCACAGCGGCACGTCAACTGGCGTCCATTATTATCGCGGAACGTCAATCGACAGATAGACAAACGAGTGCCATTCAGGGTATTCTTGATAGTTTCGATGCCTCAAGGCATCTTTTCGAAGGAGAATAAGCGAAATTATGGCTGACATCACCGAAGAAATAGTCGACGAAACCGTGGAAACCGATGAAGAAGTGATTGATCCGCCCGCGATCGATTCGAAATACCGCATGATCATCCTCGCGGCCCAGCGAAGCAAACAGCTCCAGCGTGGGGCGATCCCGCGAGTCGATATGGATATCCGCAAGACGAAACCGACCCGCATTGCGATGAAAGAATTTGAGCAGCGAAAAGTAAACTTCCGTTTCGACGATTAATCTTTTAAGTTGTCAAATATCCGTGAGGCCGTCCAGATGGACGGCTTCTTTTTGTTACATACCTTTATAATTTGGCCCGCCGCCGCCCTCCGGCGTGACCCAATTGATTATTTGATACGGATCGGCGATGTCACAGGTCTTGCAGTGCACACAATTTGAAAAGTTGACTTTTAGCTCTTTGCGGCCCGTTTCAGTGTGCGTTTCCATCTCATAGACCGCCGCTGGGCAGAAACGTTGGCACGGATTATCGTATTCCTCGTCACAGCGCGTAGCACAGATCTCGGTGTCGAGTACGTGCAGATGCGACGGCTGATCTTCGTCGTGAGCGACAGCACCGTAAAATACGTCGGTCACCTTATCAAACGTTAGCTCTTTGTCGAACTTAAGATCGACGTAACGATTCCCATCGACCGCTCCGTCAGCCAGCTTTGCCATGCGCTCATGCCCCGCGACATGATGTTCCTTAGGCATAAACCCCCACGCCAGGCCTTTGGTGAGGAACTGCAAACCAGTGTTTATCAGGCCTGACCAGCGTCCCTTTTGGAAAGCACCGTGAAAATTACGGACAGGATGAAGCTCATCGTAGATCCAGCTCAAATTTACCTTTTCGTCATAATGCCTGAGCGTCTTCGACGAAAAATCCTCATGCTCAAACGCACCGAGAACGGTCTCGGCCGCGAGCATCCCTGATTTCATCGCCGTGTGAATGCCCTTGATCCGCTGCCCGTTTAGGAACGAAGCACAATCGCCGACGAGCAGCACGCCGTCGGCATATAATTTCGGCATCGTGTAATAGCCACCCGCGTTGATCGATTTGGCACCGTATTTGATCATTTTGCCGCCCGCGAGAATCTCGGCGACCTTAGGATGCGTCTTGAATTTCTGAAATTCGGCATGGGGATCAATTGACGGATCGACATAATCGAGACCGGTTACGTAGCCGATGCTGACGACGTTGTTCTTTAGCCCATAGATCCAGCCGCCGCCGTAAGTCTTTGTGTCCGAAGGAAATCCGAGCGTATGCACAACCATGCCCTCATGGAAATTACCTTCCGGCACTTCCCATAATTCTTTGACGCCAAGCGAAAACACCTGCGGTTCCTTGCCTTCGTTGAGGCCAAGCCGGGCGGCCAACTGCTTTGCAAGCGAGCCGCGTGAGCCTTCGCCAAGAACGGTGACCTTTGCCCGCAGATCGACGCCGGGTTCGTAATTCGCCTTCTTTTCGCCGTCCTTACCGATGCCTTTGTCGCCGGTGCGAATGCCGATAACGGCGTCGTTTTCGTCATACAACACCTCGGACGCCGGAAACTCTGGAAAAATGTTGATCCCGGCTTCCTCGCATTTTTCGGCCAGCCATTCGCACACTCTGCTCAGGCTGACGATGTATTTGCCCTTATTCTTGAGCGGCGGCGGCGTGATCGGTGCGACAAAGCGGCGTTTTGGCGTCAGATACCATGCCGCATCATCCGTTACAACCGAATCGACCGGACAGCCTTGAGCAAGAAAATCCGGCATCAATTCGCGGATCGCGATGGGATCCATCACGGCACCGGACAAAATATGGGCACCGACGAACGAGCCTTTTTCGACGATCGCGATCTCGAGTTCACCGATCTTCCTGGCATGCTTAAGTCCCTTTTCGACGAGTTCGTCATGTTTTTTGATCTCGCTCTTCAGGTGCAGGGCCGCCGCTAAATTCGCGGGCCCGGCCCCGACAAAAACGACATCCATCGGTATTTGTTCACGTTCAGTCATAATGAATGGCTATTCAGTAAATGGGGATTATATCAGAATAGGATTTTAGAAGTCATTTTCCTAAATAAATAATAAATGATAAGTGATACGACAATCGCGATCAGCATAACCTACCACTTATGACTTAACACTTTTCACTTATTACGAAAGAAAACCCGCCTGCCAATAAGCTACACTATCCGAGTGAAAACGCGGGCCATAATATTCATTTTCGCCGCCCTATTGCTGGTTAGCTGCCGTCCGAAAAATCAGATCAGTCCAAATCTCTCCGGCCAGATGCCGCCAAAGATGCTTTGGGCCTGGGAGCGTCCGGAAGACCTGCGGTTTCTCGATCCGAAAGAGTTCGGCGTCGCTTTCCTAGCTCAAACGATCTTTTTGGAAAAGGACAGCGTGTTGCCAAAGCCTCGACGTCAACCGCTGGCTGTCGCACCCGGCACGTACATGATCGCCGTGACGCGGATCGAAACAAACAAGGACGGCACAAAACGGCCGTCATTCGACATGGAAATGACCCGCAAGGTCGCGGCTCTCATCAAGTCAACGCTCGAACTGCCGGATGTTAAGGGCATTCAGGTCGATTTTGACGCGGTTTCATCGGAGCGGGCTTTCTATCGATCGATGATGACCGAATTGGCGAGGGAAATAGGGGCAAGGGACGAGGGACGAGGACAATCGGAAAACGATCCTCCCTCATCCCTCATCCCTCGTTCCTCCCTCACCATGACATCACTTGCATCATGGTGTACGGGCGACGCGTGGTTTAACGACTTCCCTGTTGATGAAGCCGTTCCGATGGCTTTCCAAATGGGAGCCGACGAGGAAAAGATCAAAACTTATCTCCGCAACGGCAACGATTGGATGGAACCGCTTTGCCGCGGCAGCTATGGCATCTCGATTGACGATCCGTTAAAGGTCGAACTCAAACCGGGACGACGAATGTACTATTTTAGCAATTCCCCCTGGCGAGCGTCCGATATCCGAGCGTCCCAGCCCTGACCAAATGTGATTTCCGCATGATCCGGGAAGCTCCTCGAACTAAAATACCCCGTCCGCTCCTCCCGCTTCGTCCGCCCGCTCCCGCCGAGAACGGGTTGGAAGGTGAAAGGCTAGCTGCATTTTCGCTTTTTTACGGCAAATCATGAGATTTTCGGGGGACGAAAACACTCAATGAATGAAGTTATTGGTACAAAGTGAGCGGACAAATAACTTAAATAGCCTTCAGTCGACTTCTTACAATTTCCGTAATCATTGTCAATTCGTCTGTAACTTCCGCAGGTAACTCTTTCCAAAAATCACGTTGTAACAGCTCTAGTAACTTTCGAATGTCTTTTCCTTTGTGACCTACCGGTAAGTATGTCTCAAGGCTCCCTTTTGACAGAACAATAATTCCCTTATCTCTAAGCTCTTTCAAAGCTTCATTAAGCGTCGTATTATCGTCCATCGATAGATTTTCTTTTAACTGCAAGCGGAAGCTCTTGATGTAGCTCCATATATCTTTCAGATCCGTATGATCCTTATTATTAATCGCTTCTTCCAATCGCTCAACCAGTGCAGCTCCATCGTAACTCTTGCCATTTTTCAGAACATCGGTTGCAAGTCTCTTCTTATTTACTGAGAATAAGGACCTTACCGATTCATTCCCTACTTCATTTAAGTAGTCCCTGTCAGCGATGACCAAGTAATCCACCGAACACGCTTGTAAAATAGCCTCGTAAGCAGCAAACAACCCCTTACCCCCAACCTCAATGATTTCGAACTTCCGGCTATTGGCATTTCCAACGTCAAACCGTTTCATTAATGCTTTGAAGAAAAGTCTGTCCGAAATGCCTTCAACGAGTAGTACAAGGTCGGTAAAAAAAACTCGTTCGTTATTTTGACTATTTACAATTGAGAAAAGCAGGCGCTCTTCTGGGAGATCGTTTTGATTAAGCCGCGTGATCCTACTTTCCTGGTTTTGTATAAATACTCTAGAAACATGCTCAATCGAAGTAGGCGAGATGAAAACCGGCGAATGAGTAGCCAAAACAAACTGGTTTCCCGTTTCATTCA
>JAYVDQ010000689.1:0-2161 GCA_043749325.1 Chloracidobacterium sp.
CAGGTGAAGCGACGGGAATGTGCGGAATGCCATATTTCTCTGTAGTACACATTGATACAAAAGGGAATATCAGAGTTTCTAAACAAAGCCCGCCAGCTTATATGGGTGATTGGCCGTCAGAAGTCCGTCTCAACATTACTTTTGAGAAAGGCAAATTCCATCCAATTTGGAAGCTCGCGAATGCTCTTCAATTCGATGGAAATACATTTGTTTGGAGGGATTTGCAGAAGGTACGAAGAAGAAAATCGACTAAAAAATGAATTTATTCGAACTCACAAAATCTCTCATGAACATCCCATCCATCTCCGGCGACGAGGAGGTGGTCGGGTTTTATCTACGTGACTATCTGGAATCGCTTGGCTGGACGGTCGAGCTTCAGGCGGTTTCGGAGAACCAGAACAATGTCATTGCGTATCTGAATGACAGCCCGCGCGTTTTTCTCTCGACGCACATGGATACGGTGCCGCCGTTTATTGCGCCGAGCGAAGATGAGGAGAAAATTTATGGGCGCGGTTCGTGCGATGCCAAAGGAATTATTGCGGCCCAGATAGTCGCTGCGGAAGGATTGCGAAAGCAGGGCATTAGCGACATCGGGTTGCTGTTTACCGTTGATGAGGAGCGTTCAAGCACGGGTGCGAAGGTGGCGAACGAACATTCCATCGCCGCAAAATGCGAGTATCTTATCAATGGCGAACCGACCGACAACGACCTTGCGATCGGCTCTAAGGGGGCGTACCGCGTCAGGATCAAGACGACGGGCAAGGCGGCGCATTCGGCCTATCCGGAGCAGGGCGATTCGGCGATTGAGAAGCTGCTCGATATTCTCGAGGACGTTCGCCACACCAAATTTCCGAACGATGATTTTTACGGCGAGACGACCTGTAATATCGCAACGCTCGACGGCGGAGTCGCTCTCAACGTCATTCCGCCTAACGCCGAGGCCGGTTTGCTAATACGGCTGACGACGCCTATGGAGCCGATCCGCGATGCTTTGACGAGCCTGATACGCGACCGGGGCGAACTTGAAGTTTTGTCGTACAGCCTGCCGGTCAGGATGCTCGCTGTCGATGGCTTCGAGCAAAAGGTCGTTAGGTTCACGACCGACATCCCGCACCTCACGAATTGGGGCCAGCCGCTGCTTCTCGGCCCGGGGTCGATACTTGTTGCGCACACAAAGGACGAGTTTTTGTTGAAGAAAGATCTTGAGGAAGCCGTCGGCCTTTATGTGAATTTGGTCGAGAAATTACTCATATAGTGGAAAAGAGAAGCATAGATTTCAGTAGTTAGTTACAAAAAGCTAAAAACTAACCTACGCTTCTCTTTTTTTGTCTATTCAAACCGCACGGCGGTTGTAGTCGCGCAGCCCGTAAATAATAAAATGCCGGTTGGGGAATAAACCTCAGCGGTGCCGGTCGATTCATATTCATCAGTCCAGCGGTGTAGAGTTGCCCTGTGATTGATAATTGTCCAGCCGGTAAAATTACCGCTTGCGTCAAAACTGAATGACTTGAACTTAAAACGATAGTCTCTTCCGCCGATATAATTCCAGACGCCCTGTCCGGGCGTTTTCAAAGACTGCGGAATGCCGGAGGTCGAATCGAGAGTCGTCCCACCGAAGTTAAATGTCCCGATTGACGCAAAAGTTCTGATTGCCGCGCCCGTCTGACAGACGCGAATCGTCACCTGCACGTCCCATGTGCCTACTATTCTGGCGTTCCCGCGTCGGCTCGACAGGTCTTCCTGTGTTTGGTCTTTGCCTTGATCTTCAGTTTCAACGTCCTGCGCGGACACCCGAACCTGCGCGACCATCGTCATCATCAAAATCACAAACGCTGCCCGACTGATTGTTTTCACGAATATGTTTTTCATTTTTTCCTCTTTGTTCTTTAGTTTATTTCAGCCAAAACTTTCTACGCATGGCCGATGCGTGTCATAATCACAAAATACCTTTGTGAAAATCGTTAGAATCGGGCTGAGATTTTGTGAGAATTTGTGAGAACCGATATGGACAGGTCCCAAACCCTTATTTACGAGTTTGGTAATTTTCGCCTCGATGCCGCGAAACGCTTGTTACTAAACGGCGTTGGTGAAATTGTGCCGCTGATGCCGAAAGCCTTTGACACTTTGCTTTATCTCGTCTGGCACAACGGAAAAGTTATTG
>JAYVDQ010000690.1:0-2887 GCA_043749325.1 Chloracidobacterium sp.
GCTTGATATAAATCAGGTCAAATTCGAAGTCCCTGCAAGCGGGGTTGATGATGACTGGTTTGACGGCATCACGGATTACAGTCTGTATCAGCCTAACGGCGAAATCATTGCGGTTGTCGAGGCAAAACGCCAAAGTCGCAGCCCACAAAGCGCTCGCGAACAAGCAAAACTTTACGCAATTCGTATCGAGCAAAATCAGGGTTTTCGACCCTACGTTTTTCTGGCAAACGGAAACGAGATTTGGTTTTGGGACACCGAGACCGAAACGCCTCGCGAAATTGCTGCTTTCTTCACACGGTCGAGCCTCGAACGACTGCTTGCGATCAAACGGCATCGACAACCTCTATCGCAAACTACGATCAACCCCGACATTTCCGGTCGTTCCTACCAACAAGAGGCAATTCGTCGCGTAGCCGAATCATTTGAAGCCGGAAAACGAAAAGCCCTACTCGTAATGGCGACCGGGACCGGAAAGACTCGCACGTCGATGGGGTTGATCGATCTATTTCTCCGTACACGACAAGCTGAAAAGGTCCTTTTCCTTGCCGACCGTGACGCGTTGGTTGATCAGGCGTTAACGGACGGTTTCAAGGCGCATCTTCCCGACGAACCGAACGACCGGATCTATACGCATCACATTGACCAAAACAAACGGCTTTACGTCGCGACGTTGCAAACCATGACCCGTTGTTTTGACCAGTTCGACCCGGCGTTTTTTGATCTGATTATATTCGACGAAGCCCACCGTTCGATCTTTAACAAGCTCGGCGTTGTAATGGAGTATTTCGACGCCCGAATGATCGGCCTGACAGCAACCCCGGCGGGTTTTGTCGACCGCGATACGTTTTTACTTTTTGATTGTCTCGATTCGGTGCCGACGTATGTTTATCCTTACAAAAAGGCAGTCGATGATCGTGTGCTTGTTGATTACGTTCTTTATCAGGCCCAGACCAGCTTTCAGCGAAATGGCATAAAGGGGGTTGACCTCACCGAAGAAGAGCAAAACGCTTTGATCGAGCAAGGCATCGATCCTGACGACATCGACTATGCCGGAACTGACATCGAACAAACCGTCAGTAATAAGGAAACGCTTCGAAAACAGTGGGAAGAATTTTGGGACGTTTGTTATTTCGATGAATCGGGCCTTCCATGCAAGACCATCGTCTTTGCGATGACCCAAAAGCATGCCGAGCGGTTAATGCTCGCTTTCGAAGAGATGTTTCCGCAATACCATAATCTCTGCCGTGTCATTACATTTGATACCGAACGTGTCCGCGATGGAAGTTACGGTGCGGGTCTGATTACGCAATTTAAGAAAGAGAATGAGCCGCGAATTGCGATCTCAGTCGATATGCTTGACACAGGCATTGACGTTCCCGAAGTCTGCAATCTCGTCTTCATGAAGCCCGTTCGGTCGCAGATAAAAATGTGGCAGATGATAGGACGCGGCACGCGAAACGACGAGGCGTGCAAATTCAAAGGCCGTCTGCCGAATGGCCGCAAAACCGAATTTAAGATTATCGACTTTTGGGAAAACGAATTTGACCGCAATGCCGAGGAAAACGAAAAGCAGACGATGCCGGTGCTTTTTCGACTTTTCAACACGCGATTGAAGACTCTTCGGCTCCTGCTCCGCAGTCAGGACACTGAGGAATGGCAGGAAACCGTCGCCGATCTTCGCGAGATGGTCAACCGAATTCCGCAAGATACCTTTCAGGTCAAACGGCTTATGCCGCAGATCGAACAGGCTTGGGACGATACCTTTTGGGGTTTCGTCGGACAGAATAATATCAATTTTCTTGAGAAGGTAATTTCTCCGCTTTTAAGGTTTGCGTCCGAGGTCGATGTTGCGAAGGAAACCTTTACGAATAAGGTTGAACGGGTAAAGCTTCAAATACTTACTGGAAAGGAAACGGATACGACCATCGAGCAGATCGCCGAGGATATCAGTCTTTTGCCGCCATTCGTCCATCAGATTCCTGAATGCAAAGAGGCCATCGATCTAATCGCCTCGACCGGTTTTGAAAATGCCGGGATCACTCAATTGAATAAAGTTATCCGGGCACTTGCTCCGGAAATGTGGCGTCGCCAAAAGCGCGACAATGTCTTTCAAATTCTGGATTTGCCCGATTTCATTGCGATCCGGGATTACATAACGCTTACCGAGGGCGGCGAGCGGATCTATGTTCAGGAATACAAGGACCGCGTTGAACGGCGTGTTAGAGATATTGTCGAAGATCATCCGACAATCGCGGCTATTCGTTCGGGCCAGGAGGTTTCAGACGAACAATTGATCGAACTTGAAAGAACACTAAGAAAAGATCTGAGCGTTCACGATGTTCAGCTTTCGACGGACAATATTCTCAAGGCATACGGTTGGCGGGTTAATAGTTTCCTCGGCTTTATGCGTCATCTTCTTGACCTTGAGGAATTGCCAAACTACGAAATTATCGTCGTCAAAGAATTTGACGAATTTATCGCTGAGCATCATTACAGCGGCGAACAGATTCTTTTCTTGCGAACGATCCAAACCGAGTTCCTGAAAAAGAATAAGATCGAGATGGCTGATCTTTACGATCTGCCGTCGATCGCGCGATTTGGAAACAATGCGGTTGATCGGTTGTTTACTGAAAACGATAAAAACAAGATATTGAGGTTTACTGAGAAAATCGCGGCTTGACCAACGTCGCCAACGGCGAGTGATGGATTTTCTTGTCGCCAACGACGACAAACATTAAAGCCTAGGGTGCAGTGAGTGAAACGAACGGAACCCTAGGTAGGATCGGTGATTTAGACGCTCCCTGAAGATACTGTCTTAAAAATCAAGTGCGAAAAGCCAGATTTGGGTCAAAGGGTTGATTATGTTTGATGACCCCGAAAGCGATGT
>JAYVDQ010000691.1:0-2674 GCA_043749325.1 Chloracidobacterium sp.
TGGCGACAAGACCACAATGGGTTTTCGCACCAGGACCCCGGTTTTCTCGACCATGTGATCAATAAAAAGGCCGAAGTGGTTCGCGTTTATCTTCCGCCGGACGCCAACACGCTCCTCTCGGTCGCCGACCATTGTTTGCGAAGCCGCAATTATGTCAACGTGATCGTCGCGGGAAAACAACCCTCATTACAGTTCCTCGATATACAAGCAGCGGCAAAGCATTGCGCATCAGGGATCGGCATTTGGGAGTGGGCCGGTACTGACGCTAACGGAGAGCCGGACGTGGTGATGGCGTGTGCCGGCGATGTGCCGACGCTGGAAACGCTGGCGGCGGTCGATATTCTCCGTCAAAATTTTCCAGACCTCAAAATTCGAGTCGTCAATGTCATTGACTTGATGAAATTACAGCCCGAAAAAGAACATCCACATGGACTTTCCGACACGGATTTCGATTCGATCTTTACCGTGGATAAACCCGTAATTTTTGCATTTCACGGCTATCCGACGCTAATTCATCGCTTAACATACCGCCGCACAAATCATATAAATATCCACGTTCGTGGGTACAAGGAAGAAGGCACGACGACCACGCCGTTCGATATGGTTGTCTTAAACGATTTGGACAGATTTCATCTTGTGATGGACGTTATAGAGCGTGTCCCGCAGTTAGATAAAACAGGAGCGCATGTCAAACAAATGATGCGCGACCGACTTTTCGAGCATCGCCAATACATCAACGAGTACGGCGACGATATGCCGGAAGTACGAGATTGGAAGTGGACGTATTAAAAGTTATGAATATATTAGTGCTCAATTGCGGCAGTTCTTCGATAAAGTTTCAAGTCATCGCTACCGACTTGGATCGAATCGAGGAAAATACGGATGAACGGCTCGCGCACGGAATCGTCGAGTTTCACGGCGGACAGGCGATTGTCACATTAAGCGCGGAAGGGAAAGCGGCACATCATTCGACCGCTCCGTTGCGTGACATACGCGCGGCCGTCAAATTGATCTTAAACTGGGTGATCTCCAAGGAATCCGAGGTTGAAGCAATCAAAAGCAAGTCCGATATTCACGCCGTCGGTCATCGCGTCGTTCACGGCGGCGAGAAGTTCAAAGCATCCGTTTTGATAACGGGCGAAGTTTTGCGCGACATAGAAGCCTGTATTGAACTTGCCCCGCTGCATAATCCGGCGAACATTCTAGGCATCAAGGTCAGCCGCGAAATATTCGGCGAAGAAATGCCAAACGTCGCCGTTTTTGACACCGCTTTTCACCAGACGCTGCCCGAAACCGCGTTTATTTACGCTTTGCCCTATCAGCTTTATCGCCGGCATAAGATCCGTCGCTATGGATTTCACGGCACGTCGCATCGATATGTCGCCTACCGCTATCGCCAACTGGAAAAGATTGAGCGTGACCAGGTGAACATTATAACTTTGCATCTCGGCAACGGGTGTTCGGCGGCGGCTATCAAGGACGGTAATTCGATCGACACTTCGATGGGAATGACCCCGCTCGAAGGTTTGGTGATGGGAACGCGGGCAGGTGATTTCGACCCGGCAATCATTGATTTTATAGCTGCCAAAGAAGGTTTATCGGCACTTGAAATCGAATCGCTGGTTAACAAACAATCGGGCTTGCTAGGGATTTCTGGTTTGACCAACGATATGCGGGAACTGCTCGCCGAAGCCAAGGAAAACGGTGACCGTCGCGCACGTCTTGCAATTGATATCTTCTGTTACCGCGCAAGCAAATACATCGGCTCATATTTAGCGGCGATGAACGGCACGGACGCCATTGTTTTTACGGGCGGCATAGGGGAAAATTCACCGGAAGTTCGGCAGCTGATCTGCGAAAAACTCCACTGGATGGGAATCGAGATCTATCCGAAGCGGAATGAATCATTCAGCAACGGACGTGAAGGGATCATCAGTACAGATACGGCACGTGTTAAGGTTTATGTCATCCCGACTAACGAAGAATTGCTCATTGCCCGCGATGCTGTAAGGCTGACTGGCAACAATGCCTCCGGCTCGTGACCCCGTTCCCAGAACAGTCCCACCGATTTATTGTCGATTTAACCACTCAACTCCACAGAACGGTCGTGCACGCCCCATAAAACCTAAGTTCTAGCGAATTTTTGTGCAGAAACACCCATTTTTGTGCAGGGTGTTAATTTTGTGCAATGTATACGGCGTATACATTCGCAGACTGCATACAAACTATACAAATCTCTAATCCCTTGTAAACACTAGGCTTACCGCTTCTCAACCCAATGACTGTTACCTAGGTATACATTAAATATTAGCCGCGTTTAGAGTCCAAATCTAAAATCTAAAGCTCCGTAAATTATTGCAGTTACATAGGTTAAGGCATGCATGTGTATTGCGGCACGGCTTTGGCACGCTGCTTGTAATAGGGAGTGCAGGAACAAGCGGGTTAACAATTTTACTTAAAAACTTTTTGGAGAAGAACAATGAAAAAAACACTCACAGCAATTTCAATGGCAATCGTATTAACACTTGGTGCAACATTCGCAAACGCGGGGATCATCGTTAGCGATAAGGCAACCAGCTCATGCTCACGTGACGGCATCATCGTCAGCGACCGTGCAGGAATCATCGTAAGCGACCGTGCCGGCATCATCGTAAGTGACATCGCGGGCATCATC
>JAYVDQ010000692.1:0-2986 GCA_043749325.1 Chloracidobacterium sp.
TCCGATAGAGCGAACCGAGGCTGAAATGAACTAGGGGCGGGGCGGCCCGCATCGATTTTAGGATATCTTCGCCGCGAGCGATCGTCTCCTGAATCTCAAATCCATACCAGCGGCGGTCGTCGTCGCGAAGGATCTCATTGGCCGATAGGTAAAATTCGAAGATCTTTCGTGTCTCGTTACGCGTTTCGGAGGCGAATGCCTTCCAAATAAAAAAGGCCAGCAGACCGAAAAAGAAGAGGATAAATACCGGAAATCCCACAAACCAGAGCATTACAGCGATCGCTCCAAAGGCAACCGCATACTGGCCTTTCTCCTTAAGCGAAGCTGTGGATCTTTTTTCCAGCGTTGTTTCTTTCACATTTAGGACCAATGGCTATTGCTTCGGGGCCCCCGAGTTCGGAGCTTTTTTGGCGTGGCCTTTGGGTTTTGCCGTCGAAGTTTTCGCATCACCGGCGTTGGCTTTTGGTTTAGCCGATTCAGCCGCTTTCCGGGCTTCTTGCTCAAATTTCGAGCCAAACTCCTCGACCGCATTACCCACTTGCTCAAACGCCTTGGCAGACGAATTCACGACATAAGAAAATGCCTCGCTTATCGTTACCATCTCCATTTGTAACAGGCTTCCGATCTTTTTATCGAGTGGCAAGGCTTCGAATTCTTCCTGAATCCTACTCTTTGCCGCTCCGGCGCCTTTCGTTTCCTGTTTTTTTTGCTCTGTCATAATAGTTACTTCTCCGGGTTTAACGATCCGGGCCTCGCAGGCAAGCCTCTCATTAGACCTACGCCCGTGCCGTGCAAAATGTTCCGTTTCAGTTTCGGTCAGCGGCGACAGGTTTTCAGAGCCTTCAGGGACCAAAACGCCACAAGAATGAATCCCGTTTTTCGGCTGACATTCGCAATCAACCTTAACCCCAAATCGCCTGATCGCGTCGATCAAATTGCTGCCGACAGCGACGAGACCATCAACCCCTTCCCTTTCAAATCTAATTTCAACATCAGACATCGATGATAATACCGTTTAATTTATCGCTGTTCTTACACGCACACGCGGCTGCGCCCCAGGCGGAGCAGTGTGAGTTTCTACGGTCAATTTCTGACAATCCGAGCATACTCCCCACATTCGCAAACTATGATGCGTTGGTCTAAAGCCAAATTTGCCCGCCATTTCGTCCTGTAGCGATTCAATGTCAGCCGAGAAAAACTCGATCACCTTGCCGCACTCGGTGCAGATCATGTGATCGTGGTGGGCGTGATTGTAATGGTGTTCGTAATAGGTCTTGTTGTCGCCGAACCGAACCTCACGGGCCAGACCTGCCTCGGTCAAAAGCTTTAGCGTCCGGTAAACTGTCGTGTGTCCCACCGTCGGGTCTTTTCGATGAACAAGGCCGTACAGGTCTTCGCTCGTCAGATGGTCCTCGGTGCTGAGAAATATTTCAAGGATCAGATCCCGCTGCCCGGTCCGGCGCAATCCCGCAGCCTGGATATGCTCCTGAAAAATGGCCTTTTCCACCTCGAATTTGTCCTTTTTCTTCACCAATTTTTTATATGCCGCTCAAACTCGATACTACCATTTCAATTTTGATTTCGCCACGGAAACTTTTGTCCGCAGCGTGTCGATCCGCTCGGGGCTGACCCCCTGACTGGCCGCAAGCTCAAGTGATCTTTCTCCCAAAAGCAGGTATATTTCGAGCAGATCGTCAGAGACATATTGATTGAGAGCCGTTAGATGCCGGGTAAAAGTTTCAATATCCGCGCGGGCAAATGTCCCAGTCAACGCGGCGGCCGTGCTCTGCTCACCCAGATTTTGAACCGTACTTTTGACCAGTGGAAGCAGGATCTCTTTGGGGTCCGCAGCCGATAGGCCGCACTTGGTCATCATTTCGACCGCCGCATCGAATAACGCGACCAAATGCCCGCAGGCCGTGACGGCCGACGCATGATAAAGGGTCTTGAATCTGGTATCGATCACAAACGGCCGTCCGCCCAGATCGCCAGTGATCTTTTCTCCTATCGAAACGGCTTCGGCATGTCCCTCGACACAAAAATAAGCCCCCTTGAACCGTGCCGGACCCAACTCCGGAGTGCTAACCGAGACCAACGGGTGGATCGAGCCGGTTCTGGAACCAGTCGCTTTTAGAGCATCCAAAACGGACGAAGGTAGCGCTCCGCAGGTGTGGAAAACTATCGAATTACTGCTAAGTTTACCAACGAGAGCCTTGGAGACGGGAACGATCTCCGAATCCTGAGTCGTGATAAATACTACGTCCGACGATATCGACTCTACGTTATCGATAAAAACCGTTTTTCCATTTGGCGAAATCGATTTGAGTACGGTGTCCGGTATCGCCGTATTCCGGTAGATCAAATTGTCGATGGAATATTTTTCTTTCGGAACGGCCAAAGCAATAGCCCCGCCGACACGCCCAACCCCTATTATCGAAATGGTGACCATATCGATAAAATATAGTTCATCGAGCGGTTCGGGGAAAATGTCCGTGGTTGAATATTATTGATCAGAAATAATCAGGCTTTAGTTCCGGCAAAGATCTCCAGACGATCGATGTCGCCCTCCCAATCACGGATTTCGTTTGGAAGCAGATCGCTCAAATCGTCTCGACCCTTCAATTTTGCAGATAAAGCATCGGATCGGAGAGTATCGGTGCGTTGGACGGCGGATCTTAATAACCTAATCTCGGGGGCTGACAATTGTGTAAAACCAGCGGCATCCTTCGATCCCGTAAGCCATTTTTTGACGGAATCA
Organism: Chloracidobacterium sp.; assembly: GCA_043749325.1. Taxonomy (GTDB): domain Bacteria; phylum Acidobacteriota; class Blastocatellia; order Pyrinomonadales; family Pyrinomonadaceae; genus OLB17. Next base: position 2,759 of record JAYVDQ010000692.1, read on the forward strand.
GCCACATTAGTATTTTTACCATTTGAAACGGTGTCAATGGCTTCGGCCAATTCCTTTTCATTCTCGATCATCCGCATACGCAGTTGAGACAGGCCATGGCTGATTATTATCTCCAACCGGTTAGGCTGATCATGCCTTCGTTCAAAAAGCGACAGGCTGAACGAGCAGGAACAAAATGGCTGGGTCGCTAGCAATTGCGCGACATCTGCTTTGCACTCCAAATGTCGC
>JAYVDQ010000693.1:0-2323 GCA_043749325.1 Chloracidobacterium sp.
CTGGGCCTCAAAGGCATGCCCGCACTCGCCGAGGACATCGACGCCGTCCGCGACATCATCCTGGCCAAAGACACAGGTGCTCACATTCACATCGCCCATGTCTCAACCAAAGGTGCCATCGAGGCCGTACGCCGTGCCAAACATGAAGGCATCAATGTCACCTGCGAGGTAACGCCACATCATTTCACTCTGACCGACAAGGCTGTCGAAGGTTACGACACGAACACCAAGATGGCCCCACCGCTGCGGTCGCGGGAACATCTGGAAGCGATTTTGGAAGCCATCAAGGACGGCACTATCGACGCTATAGCCACCGATCATGCTCCTCATCACGCCGACGAAAAATCACTCGAGTACGACCGCGCCCCATTCGGCATCACGGGTCTGGAGACCGCGATTGGTCTGGCTTTTAACGAACTCGTTCACAAAGGCCTGATCGACTTAGTTCGCCTCGTTGAGTTATGCTCAACAAATCCGGGAAAAATATTCAATCTCCCCGGACGCGGCACGCTCTCACCCGGGTCCGTGGCCGATGTCACGATCATCGATCCTAATCTTGCTTGGACCTACAGCAGCGCCGATTCGCGTTCGAAATCGAAAAACTCACCTTTCAATGGATGGAAGTTTACGGGAGCACCGGTTGCGACTATCGTTGGCGGCCGAATTGTCTATCGCAGATAAATGTGGCAAAGTATTCGCATATTACAAGGAGAAAATGCTATGAAACTCGGTCTTTCGTTGATTATCTGTATGTTTGCATTGGCTGGTTTTGCGTCGGCCCAGAACAAGAGTGTTTATACGGTTACCAAAACAAGCGCATGCCGCACCATCCACTCGAATCCTAACGAGGCCGGCTCGTATGAGGGTGAGTGTCCGGGTATTGGGGGCTATAAAATTCGTCTGCTCGAAGGTGATATTCGACAGACAATTAACATAATCACTCCTTCAAAAAAGAAATTTGAATTGGATTTCTGGGGTTACTATGGCGGATTTTCAACGGTTGGCGAAAAGATCGAGTGGCGGACGAAAGGTGGAGTTCCCGTGGCCCTTATCGCCCGATTTAATGTCGCTAATGCCGAAGACTCGACAAAAAATACTTCGTATCTGATGGTCTCAAAGATCGGTAAAACAAAGTCCTGCGTGACCGACATTGTGCTGCCCCGGGCAAATCAAAACGAAAAGGCACGCGAACTAGCCGACGCCGCTTCATCCAAGCCGTGCAAAAAGTCCGACTAACCGCGATTTATGGAATGGATCAATGATCCTCAAATCTGGATCGCATTCGCGACGTTGTCGCTGCTCGAGCTTGTTCTCGGCATCGACAACGTCATTTTTGTCTCGATCCTATCCGACAAATTACCCGAAAAACAGCAGCCTAAAGCACGCTTTATAGGGCTTTCGCTCGCACTGGTGATGCGGGTGGTCCTGCTGTTTTCGCTTACGTGGGTAATGGGCCTGGTTGAGCCGCTTTTCACCGTGCTTGGCCAGCATTTTTCTGGACGCGACCTGATATTGCTAGTCGGCGGACTGTTCTTAATTTTTAAGAGCACGCATGAGATCCACGGCTCGCTCGAGGGCGAAGAGGGCGGGTCGTCCAAAAAGGTTTACGCCGGATTTGCGGCCGTGATCGTCCAGATCATGCTGCTCGACATCGTGTTTTCGCTCGATTCGGTAATTACGGCGGTCGGCATGGTCGATAATGTGTGGATAATGATAGCCGCGGTTGTCGTCTCTATCGTCGCAATGATGATCTTCGCCGGATCGATCGGTGCGTTCGTCCAGCGTCACCCAACGATCAAAATGCTTGCTCTTTCGTTCCTGCTGCTCATCGGCACGACACTCATCGCCGAGGGATTTGAGTTTCACATTCCAAAGGGCTATGTTTATTTCGCGATGGCGTTCGCTGTATTTGTCGAGACCCTGAATATCCGGCTTCGCAAAAAAACTCGGGCCGTGCAATTGCATAACGAATTTTCTAACGAAGACGAGCAAAAAGCGACGGAAGCTAAATAGATTACATTTCTAATACTGAATATGAAACTCTTTTCTATACTCCTCGTCATGATCATGCTGTTATCGCCGGTGGGGGTTTCTTTTGCAAAACCTGCCGAAACGTATGACCTCGTAATAATAAACGCCCGGATCGTTGACGGTACGGGCAATCCATGGTTTCGCGGTTCGATCGCGATCAAGAATGGACATATTGCTCGCGTAGGACGCTTTGACGTTGGCGTAGCAAAGCAGACGATTGACGCAGGCGGCATGATCGTGGCGCCGGGCTTTATCGACGTCCACGTTCACACCGAGGATATTTTTGATAAAC
>JAYVDQ010000694.1:0-5181 GCA_043749325.1 Chloracidobacterium sp.
CAATAACGGGATTCGACACCGCCGGTTTATCCGCATCGAGTACCTGCGAAAAAAAGCGGGTCAGCCAGACGACAACCGCTACAAAACCGAAAAGTGGTCTGTGGGCGACCGTTTTTTTGCGGAGGGCCCCGTTCGGTGGGACACAGATGAGATGGGGTTTTTCGAGATACATCCCGGCTTCGGCGAGGCTTTTTTGCGACGACTAAAATCGCCCATCTGAATCAGCGTGGAAACAATGGCTGTCCGAGAACCTTACGGTTTCCGGACAGCCTTTTCGTATTGTAACTAAGTAGTCTCTAAGCCTGAGCGTGGATCATGCGTCGGGTGCGGTCGCCGAAAAGCACGTCGATCTTGTGCGGTTCGATAACGGCTGTTACCTCGCCGCGTCCGAAAACATCGTGCGTCATCGCCTGGCCCTTGCGGTATTTCCGCATCCGGTCGTAAGGCGAAGCGTTTTTGCCGGTTCCCATATTTACCGAGGTTTTGACGCCCCGCGTAAAGGTGCTGACCGTCTCGCAAGCCTCGCAGCTTGCCTTTGTGATCTTGCCCTGTTTGGTCACGGTCTGGACCTTGTGGTTTTGCTCCAGATCACATGCCGAACACATCATCTCGATCGAATCATCGACCGCATATACTTCTTTCTTAATTACCATAGTCTCACCTCTTACCGGCGGCGTCCGCCAAATGATCGAAACGTTTTTCGTGCCGTGCCCGCCGATTTCTTAACCAGGCTTTCCGGCATCACGTGTCCGCCAAAATCCGGCAGTACAACACGTTCGACCTTTTGGCCCGTTAATTTTTCAATTGCACGCATCGAGTGCTCTTCGGCGATCGTAAACAGCGTGATCGCCCGTCCCTTGTTGCCTGCTCGACCGGTCCGGCCAATGCGATGGACGTAATCCTCGGGCGCCTCGGGTATGTCATAGTTTATCACATGCGAGACCGAATCGATATCGATGCCGCGGGCCGCAACGTCGGTCGCGACCAGCACGTTAGTGTGGCCGGACTTAAAGCTGCGAAGCGCCGCCTCACGCTGCGATTGCGAACGGTCGCCGTGAATGCGGTTCGATTTGTGTGAACGCTTTTCTAAAACATGTGCGATACGGTCGGCACCGCGTTTCGTCCGCGTAAACACGAGCACACGGTCGAAATCTTCCTTATCAAGCAGGTCGAGCAGCAAAGGCATTTTCGACTGTTGAGCAACCGGGTAAGCGGTCTGCTCGACAAGTGTGGCAGCCTGGCCGCGACGGTTTACCGCAATGTATTCGGGATTTTTCAGCAATGTCAGGGCGATGCGTTCGATCTCGGACGACATCGTCGCAGAGAAGAAAAGCGTCTGACGCTTTGCGGGAATGGCCTTGACGATCCGCTTGATCGCGGGCATAAAGCCCATGTCAAGCATGCGGTCGGCTTCGTCGAGAACGAGGGTGGTCAATTTCGAAAAATCAATCAACCCCTGCTCCATATAGTCGAGCAGGCGTCCCGGCGTGGCGATCAGGATATTCGGCCGGCGACGCAGCGCGTCCATCTGGGCCTTATATGCGGCTCCGCCGATGATCGACGTGCAGCGGATGTGCTTTGGTGCGAGGTCGCGGCAGGCCGCGTCCGTCTGGTTGGCAAGCTCACGCGTCGGCGACAGGATCAACACGGTAGTTCCGCGAGCCTGTGCAACGTCGATCTGCTGCAAAATTGGTAAAAGGAATGCGGCGGTCTTGCCGGTTCCGGTTTCGGCGGTCGCTATAATGTCGCCGCCCTCGAAAATAATAGGAATTGCCTGCTTTTGAATGGGTGTAGGCTCAGTGAACCCTAACGACTCGCAACGGCCCAACAATGCGGGCTGCAAGCCTAAATCTTTAAAACTCATCTAATGTATTAATCTCTATCTACTGAAGAGCGTTCGCTTCATTAAGGGTAACCTTACAGTTCACCTCGGATCCGTCACCAGCAAGCACAAAAAGACTTGCAGCACGGCAACCGAACATTTCTTCGGGATGTAATAAGAAGTTACTAACGCGGAGTGATCTTCAGTGTAACGGTAGCAAGGAAGGAACAGCGTTCGAGGGTTAACCCTTTTTAAGGGAAACTCTTCTAACAGTTATAAACGAACCGTTTCTCGAACTATCTATTACGCCCTAACATAAAGGCGAGTTTACCGTCGATGAATGAGATACGGAATTGTCAAACTATGAGACTACAACACTTAGCGAAAAATAGCAAGCTAATTATGAGATCCGGCATTTACTCGCCTAATGCTGGTCCTTTTTGCGAGAAAGAAATTTAACCACGGCGGCGTTAAAAGCTTGGGGATTCTCCCGAGGCGAGCCATGCCCCGCTTTCGGGATCGTTACTGTTTCGGCGTTTGGAAGGAGGCGTTCGAGTTCCTCGTTTTCAAGTTTATGGATCGAAATTGTATTCTCACCTCTGATCAATAGGATCGGCATCTTCAAGCGTCGAACCTTGGCTTTCGAGAGGTTTGGAAACGGATCGGCTGACGACGTCGCAGCCTTAAAGAATCGTGAATTTTGCATCGCAGCTGTTCGGGCTGCGGGCAGCAGCCGATCAAACGAACCCGTCCCGCCAAAGGCATCAACCATTATCCGCATGCCACTGGTGTCATCACCGGCCCGGAAAGCGTCACCCGCCGGTTCCCATATCCTAGTCATAAAGTCCTGATACGCAGCCAAACCAGCCGGTGTATCTTGCACCCATTCATGAATCGGCGGCTCGGCAAGGACGAGACTCTGAACGATTTCAGGGTGATCGACCGCGAAAACCAACGCCGTAAAGGCTCCGATCGACGTTCTGATAAGATGAACACGTTTTAGCTTTAGCTTACGAATAAATGCGGCAAGGTCGTCGGCTTCAGTGATGGCCGAATGATATTTTGAGATGATCGGATTGTCATTTGGATAATGGTAACGGCGGCTATAAGAAATTACCCTGTATTTTTGTGACAATTCCACCATCTGCGGTCCCCACGATCGATAATCGCCTTGACCGCCGTGAAGGAGGATCAGTGGTTCGCCTTGACCCTGTTCGACATAGGCAAGATTTACGCCGTTGACCCTAATTTTTGTAGGAGCAACCGTTTGTGCTGCTGCGGAAAGCGCAACAAGTGTCAGAACCACTACGGCTCCCATCGCTTTTACAATTGTTTTCATGGTTAGAAATCCTTTTTGTTAATCCACTCAAGCGCAACAGCTTTCGGGGTGCGTTTTTTGCCATCAACTTCGTAATTCAGTCGACGCATTTCATCGGTCGAGATTGCGTTCTTTAGTTTTTCAAGCGTTTCATTAAGCGCGTCTGCAACCTGTTGTCTGCTAATAAAAACCGCCTGATACGGCGGGAAATAATGCTTGTCGTCGGCTAATTGAAACAGATCCAGAGCGGCGATGAGGCCATCGGTCGAGTTGCCGGCGATGATGTCGAGTTCGCTCGATTGTAATGCCCGGTAGGTGAGCGAGAGGTCCATTTCGCGGGGCTGTTTTGTGAAGTTAAAGCCATAAGCCTTTGAGAATCCGGGATAGCCGTCGGCCCGCGACATAAAATCCTGCCCGAATCCCGGTTGCCAGCCTTTCGCTAACGGTACGGCCTCGGAGATGGTTTGCAGATTGTTCTTTCGTGCGACATCACCACGGATAAGGATCGCGAAATCATTCGAGAACCCGAGCGGCGGACTGACCGCGAGGCCAAATTTCTCAGCATACTCCGCCTTTGTCTGGTCGTAAACCGCTTGGCTGTCGGTGGTCGGCGGATGTTTGAGTATCGCTGTGTATGCGGTGCCTGTGTATTCGGGGTAAACATCTATCTGCTTTGAGAGCAGCCCGTCGTGAGCGAGATTGCCGCCAAGTTCAAGCTTTCGCTCGACCGAGATCCCGTTTTTTTCGAGCATTTGCGCCAGGATCTCGGCAAGAATTACCGATTCCGTAAAATCCTTCGATCCTACAACGACATGTTTCTGACCTGCGCTTTGAGATTTGAAAGTTGGAAAGAAACCGATCCCGATTATCAAGACCAGGATCGCCGCAACCAGAGAAGCCATCACCGTTCGCCGTGTTTTCGAAACGCGTTCGCCGATCGCATAGCTCTTTTCAAACTGCCCCAATGCAAAATCGCAGAGCAATGCCAAAACGGCCGAGGCGAGAGCACCCGCAAGGAGCAAATTATTGTCATTTTGCCTTAAGCCCCGGAAGATGTACGTGCCCAGACCGCCCGCCCCGACCGCAGCTGCGACCGTCGCCACGCCCACCGATATCACCACCGCAACCCTAATCCCTGTAAGAATTACCGGCATCGCAAGCGGCAGTTCGACCATTTTCAGGATCTGGCCGCCGGTCATACCCATCGCAACCGCCGCCTCACGAACCTTTGGGTCGATGCCGAGAATGCCGGTCACCGTGTTTCGGATCACCGGCAGCAAGGCATAGAGAGCCAGAGCGATGATCGCCGTGCGTGCTCCGATGCCGCCAATAAACGGGATCGGGATAAGCAGGCCGAACAGCGCAAGGCTCGGCACGGTTTGCATGATGTTTGCAAAACCAAGAATTGGAGTTTGGAGCAATTTGACGCGAGTCAACAAAATCCCCAACGGAACACCAAATAAAACAGCGAAACCCGTCGATATAAAGACAAGGAAAATATGCTCGCGGGTCAGGACGAGGAGCTCGGGCCAATTTTTTTGTAAGAAATCAACGAATTCCTGCATCTGGCTTAAAGAGACATCTTGGCGCAAAGCAACCTACAGGTAAACACACCGCATCCGAAAAGTGAGGACGCCTAATCAAAAATGATGGATAAGAAATTTGATGTAAACAGCGTGCGTGTAGCCTCGCCGTGCGCGGTTGGATGGGAAACGATGACCGGCGACGAGAGAGCAAGGCATTGCCAGCTTTGCAGCCTCAATGTTTACAATGTTTCCGCATTGACCACTCCTGAAGTCGAAAGTTTGATCCTTAAGCGCGAAGGGAGGCTTTGCATCCGTCTGTACCGACGTGCGGACGGCACGGTTCTGACAAAAGATTGCCCGGTTGGTTTGAGAGCCGTTCAAAAGCGGGCAGCCCGATTCGCTGGCGGAACATTGGCCGCGATCCTTGGCCTTTTCTCAATTTCGTTTGCGCAAAAGGAAGATAAGAATTCAATAGATGTGTCAAAAACCCAAACAGTAAGGACCATAAATCAGGG
>JAYVDQ010000695.1:0-3361 GCA_043749325.1 Chloracidobacterium sp.
GTCGGCGTCAAAGCCGGGGTGATAAAGCTATACCAACAAGAGCGGATAAACGCGATCATTGATCCGGAGAGCGTTGATCCGCGCGGTTACGGGTACCACACGATCCAGTCCGTTATTACGGTCGGAAAAGGCGAACTTGCGGGAATTCAGGGCGACCCGGACACTTCGCAGAGCGTTTTGAAATTCCTGCCCGAACCGCATACCGACTTCATTTTTGCCGTAACCGCGGAAAATACAGGTTTTATCGGCTGCGTATCGCTTCTGCTTGCATACGCATTGCTGCTGTCGCGAATGATCGCGGGTGCCCGCGACGCTTCTGACCGTGCCGGTATGTTGGTTATAATGGCTATTGTATGCGGGATGGTCTTTCAGATATTTATGAATGTCGGCATGGCTCTTGGGATATTGCCCGTGATCGGTGTCCCGCTGCCGCTTATGAGCGCGGGGCTGTCGGCGATCTTGTCGACATTCGTGGCTATAGGGTTTGTGATCAGCGTTAAGCTGCGTCGTTTTGTCAATTAGGTTGGAGGTATTAGAAGTGGCTGTAGAAGTAAAGAAATTAAGAACGGCCGAGGCCGTGTCCAACGGATCGGGGAAAAGCGGGTTTTCGACGCTTATGCCGCTGGCGGTTGCGCTCCTGCTCGCGTTATCGGCGGGAGCCCTGACCGGCGTTTTGGCCTCGTATTACCTGAATAACTCACGGTACTCGGTCGAGGTTTCGGCCCTTGCGACGTATCGGCCGCCTCAGGTAACGACCATCTATGCCGACGACGGCGAGACTGTTTTGGCGGAGTTTGCGCTCGAAAAACGCATTCCGATCAAAATCCAGGACGTGCCGGACAAAGTGACCGACGCCCTCATCGCGGTCGAAGATTATAGATTCCGGGATCATATCGGCATCGACCCGTACCGCATTGCCGGCGTTATCTTTAAGAACATAACGACCGGCAAGGTCGAAGGCGGCTCGACGATCACACAGCAGTTGGCCAAGAATCTCTTTCTTTATAAAGACCAGACCTACACGCGAAAGGTCAACGAATGGGCCGTCGCTCTCCAGATCGAGCGTCTTTATACAAAAGACCAGATCCTTGAGATGTACATGAATTACGTCTTTCTCGGTGCCGGAGCCTACGGTTTCGAAGCCGGATCGCGGACCTATTTCGGCAAATCGGTCAAAGATCTCAATCTTGAAGAAGCGGCTTTGCTCGCGGCCGTGCCTAAGTCGCCGGAATACTCGCCGACCCGTAATATGGAAAAGGCGCGGATCCGCCGCGACATAGTTCTCGATCAGATGGCGAAATACTTCCCCGCGAAGTACCCGCAGGCTGAGGTTGACGCCGCTAAAGCAAAGCCGATCGTCCTGGCCGACACCGCCTATTATCAATCGCAGCCAAAATCGACCGCCTGGGATTATCCGGTTGAGGACGTTCGAAAATATCTGGAAGAAAAATACACGACGCGCGTCGCCCAGGGCGGCCTTAAGGTTTACACCACGATAAACGTTGAGGCCCAAAAGATCGCGACTCAATCGATCCGCCAGCGTCTGCGCGAATATGACAAAGGCCGGAAGTGGCGCTCCGACTATCAGAACATTCTGGTTGACGAAGACGATCAGCCCGTGACGGATGAAAAGCAGATCGAAAAATCGCTGAACTCTTTCAAGCACGCCGACTGGTTTGGAGACGATTACAAGGTCGGCGAGTATATAAAGGGTCTCGTCATGAAATCGAGCCCGGCGGCGGACGAGGTGGGTTTACGTTTCGGGCGTTACAAAGCGATCATCCGGGCCGGTAATATGGGCCGCAGCGGCAAGAGGCCCAAGGATGAATTAAAACCCGGTTACCTGGCCGAATTTTTGGTCAAGGCGGTCGATAAGGAACACAAGACGCTCGACGTCGAGCTACAGCAGGTGCCTGATGTTCAGGCGGCATTGGTCTGTATAAATTCACACAACGGTGAGATCGTAGCCGAAGTTGGCGGGTACGATTTTCATACCAATAAATTCAACAACGCGACGCAGGGATTGCGGCAAACTGGTTCGTCGTACAAACCATTCATCTACACCGCGGCGGTCGAGAGCGGAATGACGCCAGACACGATCGTAAGCGGAGCACCTATCAAACGCGGGGGTTGGACACCGCACAACTACGACGGCAGCTTAGGCGAAGCAAACATGCCTATGAAGCTTGCTCTAGCGAAATCATTCAATATTGCCGCCGTCCACCTGCTCGAACAGGTCGGCATCCAGGCCGGAGCGCAGATGGTGCGGCGTTTTGGAATTACCAACCCGATGGCCCCGAGTCTGCCTTCGGCTCTCGGAGCCAGCGAAGCGTCGCTGCTCGAGATGACCGCCGCCTATTCGTCATTTCCCAACCGGGGGATTCGAATGGCACCGCACCTCATTCGCAAAGTCTATAACCGCGACGGCAGCCTCCTTGAACAATACGAGAACCAAAGTTCCAAGGTGACGAGCGAATATGTCGCCCTCACGATGGTCAAGATGATGCGCGGCGTTACCGCCGGAGGCGGGACCGCCGCCAGCGCCAGTGCCGGCGGCCACCCGCTCGCCGGTAAGACCGGAACGGTAAACGATCACACGGACGTTTGGTTTCTGGGTTATACGCCTACATACGTAACGGGTATCTGGATGGGCAATCCGGAGCGAAAGGAAAATCTCGGCAACAATATGACCGGCGGCCATGGAGCCGTGCCGTATTTCAATGCATTTATGGTCCCGTTTATGAAGGACAAGCCGCACGAGACATTCCCGGAACCGCCGCCGATGCCTGCCGATGTAAAACGCGAGGCCGAGATGCGTAAGCGCGAGGAGCTGGAACAACTGCAAGAGGCCGATCTTAGCGGTAAAAAGACCGGTATCACATCGACGCCCGGGATCAAGATAGATCCCAACGGGCCTTTGCCGGGCGAGATCACGACGACCGATTCCGGCAAACCGCCCGTGACGGACATAAAACCGCCTGAAACAAAACCACCCTCTGAGAAACCGCCGGAGTTTAAACCACCCGTGCCCAAGTCAACTCCTAAACCGGAGGCCCCCAAACCTGAGGGGACCAAACCGAAGGGGAAGAAAGGGGACGGACGTTAGAAAGTGAGCTGATGAGAAAATGGGAAAGTGAGTATGTCGAAAAAAATGCTCACTTTCCCATTTTTTCACTTTCTCACTTTCCAATGACTAGGAAAGAAATTCTCCCAAATAATAGGGCAGCATCTTCCTCCACCAAACCCAGTCGTGGTTGACGTCGTGGCCCCAGACGTCGAGGCGGTGCGGGATGCCTTTGGAATGCAGCAAGCCTGAGAATTCGCGGCTGCGGTCGGGGGCCTCGAATGATCCCTGACCCGT
>JAYVDQ010000696.1:0-4422 GCA_043749325.1 Chloracidobacterium sp.
CGATTCGGTGCCCTCAAGCTTGTTTGTTTTGATATGGCTGACGATCGCGGCGGCAAATTCGGCACCTTTATCAGCGTCCTTGGCATAGATCTTTTTAAGTAGCTCGAGGTGTTGACCGGTGACTCCCTTGTCCAGTGATTTCGCGCCGAACTGTGCAGCTTTAGCAACATTCGTTTCGGCAACCATTGTCATCAACTGAAGCTCGAAACCTATGTCGCGTTCGGCGGTGCTTTTGCGAAAGTCTGGATTGGTCAGGGCGGCGACGCTGTCGTAGTAAAAAGACATGGCCATATCTGGCTCGTGTTCGGCGAGGCTCAGCGAGATCTGACGGCGGATCATGAGCGCGGTCTGAAATTTACGCGTAAGCTGTGCTTTGTCAACGGCGTCATCGGTCGTCGGGTCGTCATCTTTCTCCTTTGCGGACGCCTCATTCATCTGAGCATCAAATTCGAGCAACAGCCGCCTGAAATCGGCGTCTACGCCTTCATACATCTGCCGGGCCTCTTTCTCGTCGTTAAACCACATCAAGGATGCGATCTCGGCCCCAAAACTAATGCGATTTTCGAGCGTACGCATGTTGTTGATGTCGATGACGGTCTCGCGTAAGAATTCGACAGCGTCCTTGCGAAGCTTCTCTTTTTCGTCTGCTTTTGACGATTTGGTCGTGGTTTGAGCGGTGATAATCGTGGCCGAGATCAATAAAAGTAGAAAAACAGCTAGTTTTTGGTGCATTTTGATTCGTTCTCCGGCGGACGGAATGTTTATGATAGAGATATCGCTTCTTTGGTAAAACAAGAGAACGATTTGATGCAGAAAGTATTGCACACGACACAAATAAATGTTGCTGGTCATAGATAATTACGATTCGTTCACGTACAACCTCGTCCAATACCTCGGCGAGCTTGGTGCCGAGATGAAGGTCGTTCGCAATGACGAGGTGAGCGTTGATGAGATCGAAACCGAGCTGAAACCCGAACGCATCCTGATCTCGCCGGGTCCGGGAACACCTGATTCCGCGGGAATCTCGCTTGGCGTTATCGAACGTTTTGCCGATACGCTGCCCATTCTGGGTGTTTGTCTTGGCCATCAGGCGATCGGACAGCATTTTGGCGGGACCGTCACGCGGGCACCCGAACCGGTTCACGGCAAACCGGTCGAGATCAGGCATGACGGTAAGACTATTTTCAGCGATCTGCCCGATACCTTTACGGCGGGACGCTATCATTCGCTGATCGTCGAGCGTGAGGGTATGCCGGATTGTCTTGAGATCTCCGCGACGTCGCCGGACGGGCTTGTCATGGGCCTGCGTCACAGGACAAAACGGATCGAGGGCGTGCAGTTTCATCCCGAATCGATCCTGACCGAGCACGGGAAAAAGTTATTGCAAAACTTCCTCGAACTCTGACATATTAGAGACAGGAGATTCGCGTCTCTCCTGTCTCGCTAACCTGGACGCCTCTCTCAGACGAAGCATCAAATATGCCTAATTCGAAATCCGATTGGCTGCTGTCAGCGCCGGTTTCCGCAACCAATGCGAAAGCCGACACGCCGCTGTTTCCGTTTCTCGCGCGTCTGATACGCGGCGAGGACCTCTCGGCGAACGACGCGGCAAATTTCTATAGTGCGTTGACGGACGTAAACGCAAATCCCGCGCAGATCGCCGCGGCTCTCACGGCATTAACGGCGAAAGGCGAAACGTTTGAGGAGCTTGCGGGCATGGCGAGCGTGATGCGTAAGCAGGCGACCAAGATCAAAGCTCCGGGCAAGAACGCGGTCGATATTACCGGGACAGGTTCGTCGTCTGCAAAAACATTTAATGTCTCAACGGCTGCGGCGCTGGTTGCCGCCGGAGCCGGACTGATCGTCGCCAAACAGTGCAATCGCGGTGTCACCAGCACCTCGGGCAGCGCGGACGTGCTTGGCGAGCTGGGTGTAAAAGTCGCTGGGGAACCCGCCGTGGCCCAGAATAGCTTGAGCGCGGGGTTATGCTTTCTCTTTGCCCCGAAATTTCATCCCGAATTGCGGCGGGTCGGCGATATTCGCAGCAGTCTGGGCATCCGCACATGCCTGAATGTTCTTGGATTGCTGGCAAATCCCGCCGGCGTATCGCGGCAGCTTGTTGGAGTCTGGCACCGCTCGCTGGTCGAGCCGGTTGCCAAAGCCCTTTCTTTACTGAAGGCCGAACTCGCCTGGGTCGTCCACGGTTCGGACGGCCTCGACGAAATCACGCTCGCGGGCAAAACCTACGTCGCCGCGATAGGTGCGGATCAGGTGCGGCCCTATATGATCTCGCCGGAAGATTTTGGCCTAAAGACAAGCCGGATCGATCATCTAAAAACCAAGTCTCCGAAAGAAAGCGCCGATATTATCCGCGATGTCCTCGCCAGCCGGCGACGCGACGAAGCCCGTTCGCTGATCGTATTGAACGCCGCCGCAGTCCTCGTTATTGGCGGAGTCGCTCAGGAACCGATGCACGCCGCCCGCCTTGCCGAACAAAGCATCGACAGCGGACAGGCTCAGAATAAGCTCGAAAGACTGATCCAGGTCACCAATAAGAAATAGTTTTCTTTGTGTACTTTGTGTCTGCTCTTTGCGAACTTTGTGATAAGGGATTTTCTTTTATCACAAAGTCCGCAGAGTGAGGACACCACGCCCACAGAGTAGTTCCCTTCGTTGGCAATCATCACGTAATGACTGATAATTATCGACGATGTTGTCGCTACTCGCCTCGATTTATGGAAAGGTTGCGGATATCCGCAATCGTCTGTACGAACGCGGTGTGTTCGAGACCTATGATCTCGGCGCACGCACCATCAGCATTGGCAATATCACTACCGGCGGGACGGGGAAAACGCCGCTTGTCGCTCACGTTGCCAAGATATTGGCTGGACGCGGTGAAAAAGTGTGTATTCTTACGCGGGGTTATGGACGCGAAAACCCGAATCAGCGAGTTCTAGTCTCGGACGGTGAAAATGTCCTCGCCGATGTTCGCAAAGCGGGTGACGAACCGTTTGAGCTTGCAAATAAGCTGCTCGGCAAAGCCGTAGTTATCGCCGACGCTGACCGGGTTGCCGCCGCTGAGTGGGCAACACGGCGCTTTCGGGTAACGGCATTTATCCTCGATGACGGGTTTCAGCATCGCAAAGCCAGGCGCGATGTCGATATAGTCTGCATCGACGCGACCAATCCTTTCGGCGGCGGCAAGATGCTGCCCGCGGGGCATTTGCGCGAGCCGCTTCATAATTTGTCGCGAGCTGGCGTAGTCGTTCTAATGGCGGAGCAGCCTATGCCTTATCACCAAGGTTTGCGTGGAGATATCCAGCACCTTGCTCCGAATGCTTTTATTTTTGAGGCATTAAGATCAATTTGCCGCTGCGTTGGGCTGGAGAATTTTCTTGTAGGCCTGACTGAAACGGGTGACCGGATCTTATCAGAAAAGGTATTTGCGTTTTGCGGGATCGGAAACCCGGCAAATTTTCGTGGAAACCTGGGTCGAGAGGGATTTCAAGTAAGCGGGATGAAAACATTTGGCGATCATCACCCTTATAGCCAAAAAGATATTCTAGATATTGAAAAGGCTGCGACTGAAGTAAAGGCGGTTGCATTGCTCACCACAGCCAAGGATGCCGTCAAGCTTGGGGGCTTAAAATTTACGCTTCCGTGCTACGTGGTCGAGATCGAATTGACATTGGATAACCCGGACGGATTTGCGGCGATGCTCTAGTGTTTTTTGATTGGCGGTTCTTTTTTATCACCCCAGTAAAAAGCACGCACGACAAGGACGTACACAAGAATACTCAGAAATAGCAGGATAAAAAAGAATGCGACAAGCCAGGCTACGGGCGACATATTAGACCGCCTCCTCAGTGGGCGATTCGGCGGCCTCCGCTTCTATCCAGCCTGAAAGAAGGCCTCGACGGCCTTGGTGTTCGAGAACGTGCCGGTAAATGACGGTCGCGACAGCAACGATCGGGATCGAAATGAAGACGCCCGGAATTCCCGCGACCTGTTCACCGGCGAGTACCGAGAGGATTATCGCCAGCGGATGCAGGTGCAGACCGCCGCGTACAATACGCGGATAGAGAACATAATCCTGGGCAATCCTTAAGACGATCAAAAATATGGCGACGTAGAGAGCCTTCCACGGCTGGTCGGAAACCGCTGCTGTAATAATTACGATGAGCCCTATCGTTGCTGGCCCCAGTAACGGCACGAATTCAAAGATCCCGGCCAGTATTCCCAGCAAAAGTGCATACTTGATCCCTATGACAGAAAACCCCAAGGTACAGATGAGGGCTATCAAAAGGCATGAGATCAACTGCGCCCGTGTGTAGGCCGCAAGTGTCGTGTTGACGTCGGCCATCACCAATTCGGCACGATAACGCAGGCGTCCGGCCGGGAACATTCGCAAAACGCCGAGAC
>JAYVDQ010000697.1:0-2044 GCA_043749325.1 Chloracidobacterium sp.
TGCAATCCAAACAATAATAGAGCAAAAAAGAAAGCAAAGATCGTTGTAAAATTTCGTAATTTCATATCAAACCGTTTCATTCCAAAGATTCTTAATACTCCTAGTCACCAAAACTCACTACCGTGTTATCTGCGATTGCAACTGCGGTGCAGGTTAAAATGTTGCGCTGGTCGGCTTCGAGCGGCGTCAATGCTTCGTGTTTCAACATACGGACGCGCCCGCTTTTCACTGCCGCTTTACAACTGGAACAAACGCCTTCCTGACAGGCGAATGGCGGAAAAAGCCCGGCTCGAAGCGCGGCGTCGAGGATCGTCTCGTTCCTGCAATATTCGATTTGACGGGAAATACCAGTAACGATGATCGTCAGCGTTTGTGTCTCGCCGTCTACAGACGCAGCGTCGTCGCCGATCTCGATCATTTGTTCTGGTTTCTCGCTCTCATTCAGATCCTCGGCGCCGGGTGCAAAGGTATATTTTTCGGCGTGGACTTTTTCCGGTGGAACATTTCTGCCACGTAAAACACTTTCGACAAGATTGATGTAACCGAGCGGGCCGCAAACATAATATTCCGTGTTCCGAGAGTCCTTGAGAACCTCGTCAATAAGCTCGTGGAGCGTGTCGGGCACCAACATCCCCTTTCGTCCCGTCCAATGTCCTTCGGGTTTTTCCAGAACGTGGATCACCGAAAACTGCTCGGAATGCCTGGCTGCGATCCGGTCGAGTTCATGCTTTAAGATTATGGAGGACTCATTAAGATTTGCGTAGATAAGCGTAATACGGGAGTTTGGGCGTGTCGCGAGGAGCGACTTTGTCATCGATAGAAAAGGCGTGATTCCGCTTCCGGCGGCGAAGAAGAGATAGTGTGTCGGCGTTTTGACCGCTTTGCGGAAAAAAGACCCTTCAGGCGGGAGCACCGCTAATTCGCCGCCTTCTTTTGTCGTATCGAGGAGGTAACTTGAAACGGGGCCTAACCGCTTGATCGTAATAGAAAGATGTCGATCGGTTTCCGGTGAACTCGTCAATGAATACGAACGCTTGACTAATGAATTTCCATCTCGGATTCTCAGAGTAATGAATTGACCCGGCTGATATGTAAACTCCTTTTGAAGGTCGATTCGCTCCTCAAAGACAAATGTACTGGCCGAATCAGTGTCAGGTATGATATGCAAAACCTTGAGCGAATAGAATGTCTCGCTAATACGTTTCTTTTTCGCATATCGCAAGCGAAAAATGACGGCACCGATCAGTAAAACAAATCCGGCTTCGCTCATAATTTTCTCGGCATCTATAAAATTCACGGGTCGGTCAAGTAATAACGGGTCAGCCCAAATGCCGTGAATCAAAAAGAGCATCGCCGCTCCGTAGGAAATGAAATGAATCAATTTCCAAGTGCGGTTGGTAAACAATTTCCGCACAAAGACGGTCGAAGTAACCACCGCCGTCAAAAATCCATAAAAGGCGAGAACTCCGAGTGTGTAAACGTAATACTGATGCGGCGCGGTCAACGGAACGGCGATGTTGAGAAGTCTAAAACCCGCATTCTTGTCAAAGAGAAGCAGAACCGGATGAGTGAACGCAGTTAGCAACGCGATGTAAGCTGTGTAATTGTGGACCTGATAAAGACTGATCGACCGAATGAAACGCGGCAATCTATGCCAAGTCAAAGTCCTTTGGTATTTGGTCGAGAGCAAAACGCCAAACAGTAGATTAGCCGTGAACAGTCCTGTCGCGATTAACCCGAAGTCGGCTGATAGTCCCGCAAAATCAAAATTGTACATTATAGACTTGCTAAATACTATCGTCGGTAGTATTTGAATGCATTAAAAAACGGCTTCGTCTCGCAAACGCCGTCCAGTTAAAACCTTTAACTCAGAAAGGCAACAACTCGCTCGATTCCTGTGTGCATCGCCGTCAAAACATCGGTGTTCGTTGCCGTCCCCACAATGACTAAAAGCAAAACACCAAAGCAAGCCCAAGATAAGGCGGTTAGAAAACGTTCCCGCCCTTTCCCCGCATCATTCAAATTCGCTTCGGCGAGTTGCGTC
>JAYVDQ010000698.1:0-2578 GCA_043749325.1 Chloracidobacterium sp.
CCGGTCGCTATAATGATCGCCCTGGCAAAGTATTGCGATCCGCCGGCCAAAACTATCGTCTTTTCAATAAGATCCACGGCCGCGATCGCGGAGCCGCAACGGAGTGTTACATCTCTTTTACCGACCTGTCGCAGAAAAATGTCGCGCATTTCGCGCCCGTCAGCAGCCTCGACGCCGAGATGGTTTTTGATCGCGTTAAATGTCCGCAGGAGCTGCCCGCCAGGTTCCTCTTCCTTCTCGATCAAAAGCGCCGTCAAGCCAAGCTCGGCGCACCAGAACGCGGCCGACAAACCGCCCGGTCCGCCCCCAATAATTATGACGTCAAGCTCGACCTTTTTCAGAGCCATAAATATCCCGCCAAATGCCCGAAATTGCTACTTTTTGTCAAGGATTTCTGCCACATTTTGTCACTTTTATCGTGATCCGGCTCAAAACATAAAAGCGTGAAGGATCGAAAAGTGGTTTTCCGCCTTTATTTTAGGCACTTTCGGTCCAATTCACAATAGGCAAATATCGACGGTTTTAGTGGCACTGGTATTGCTTTTGAATTAACGTGCAATTGAGCGCCCGCTGAGTTCTTTTGCTTCTCCGGCCGTTAAGTCTCAAAAACGTCGAACCCGTCCTCCAAAAATATGAGATTAGAATTTGAACAAAATGCCACTGCGTTCCCGCTCGTCGAAACTGAGATGGTTGACGAGTTGACCGTCGCTTCAGATTTTCAGACAGTACTAAAAAACGGTATCTCGGCCGCCCGGAACGGCGACCGCGAGCAGGCCCGCCCGCTGCTGATAAAAGCCGCCGCTTACGAACCGCGAAGCGAGGATGCGTGGATGTGGCTCGCCTCGATCAGCGAATATCCCGAGGAGCTGCTGGCATTTCTGAACAACGTCCTCAATATCAATCCGGAGAATGAACGGGCCCTCGAATGGCGAGCGGCGACAAAAGCTCTGCTCGCCAAGACGCTGGTCCAACGCGGCGTCAGCTCCCATAACGAAGGCAACGCTGCCCTCGCCTCGCAGTGCTTCGATCAGGCGCTTGTTCACGACAATGATTGCGAAATGGCATGGTTCTGGAAAGCCTCGATCGCGGAAACGGACGATCAACAAATCGAATTTCTAAACAAGGTTTTGAGCCTCAACTCCGAGAATCTGGATGCTCAACGTGCTCTGAATAATATTATGAGAGTCCGCTCGCAGTCGAGTGTCAAAGAGGCAAAAGCGGCGGCCACCGCCGGCAAAAGCAAATTGGCCCTCAAGATGCTGGACAATGCTTTATCTGTCGCCCCTGATAATGTGGATGCATGGATATTAAGATCACATCTTTCCACCGGCATACAGGACAAGCTGGATGCTCTCGCTAAAGCGCTCGAGTTCGACCCAGACAATGCGGCGGCCCGCTCAAGCTACGACTTTCTGGCCTCGACCGTTCAATCTCCACGTCCGGCTGAAACTGAAATACAAGCAGGATCGAATTTAGAAGCCGTCGAAACCGATTTCGCTGCCGAAACCACCAAAGACTCCGAGGTCGAGATGTCGCCGGAATCAGCCGATGTCCCCGGAGCGGTTAACGTCGGATTCATCTCTTCGGCAACCATAAGCCAAAAGACCGCCTCGCCAGCGGATGCTATCCATGTAACGGAAGAACCCCTCGAATCTCCACGCGACGTCGAAGAGTTTTTCGGCCCTGTCGAAGATAATGTCGATGCTAACCGTGAGACTGTCGAGAACCTTTCACCCTGGGATGAATATACGGAACTGGCGACCGAAGATGTTGAAAACGGCTCCGTCCAAGACGTGCTCGAAACCCAGGAAGAGACATCCAAACCGCCCCTGGCTACGACACTCATTGGATGTCCATTTTGCCGGGAACCAAACGAACCGCATGCATTTGAATGTGCGTCGTGCCACGCCACGCTTACCCTTTCGGACATAGAGTCGCTGCTCTCAAATCCGCACGGCGACCGCGAACTGATCCAGCACGCGGTCACCCAGATGGAAGCCGAATGGAACCTCCGCGAATTTGACCAGCAGGAAATGACCTCGCTGGCTCTTGGCCATTTCAACCTGCAAAATTACGAGCCCGCGATGAGCTACCTTCAGGAGGCGTCACGGCTTAACCCAAATGATGTAATTTTGGCGGGGCATCTGAATACGCTCGCTATCCGTCTGGACGAGATACGCCAAAGGGACGAAATTAACGATTCGAGGCCTGTGGGCAAAACGATCCTCATAGTCGATGACAGCGCGACTGTCAGGAAACTCATCTCCGGCAAGCTCGAAAAAGCCGGACATGCCGTCGTCTGTGCCGTTGACGGCATCGATGGGCTCGCCAGGATCGAGGAGCACGTCCCCGATCTCGTTTTGCTCGATATAACGATGCCGCGAATGGACGGTTACGAGGTTTGCAAGCAGATCCGCTCGAACGTCGCCGCCAGGCATGTGCCGGTCGTAATGATCTCGGGTAAGGACGGTTTTTTTGACAAGGTCCGGGGCCGCATGGCCGGAACGACCGCGTACATTACAAAGCCGTTTGGGCCTGAGACTCTGATGAAGGCTCTCGAAACCTACCTCGTAAGCGA
>JAYVDQ010000699.1:0-2792 GCA_043749325.1 Chloracidobacterium sp.
CCGATTGCCGCGTTCTAAAGCTCGATGCAGGCGCGGACGGTATGAACTCGGGCGATTTCGAGATCATTAAGGGCTACTCAAGCGGCGTCTTTGTCAGAAATCTTAGAGTACTCGTGAGCTATATTCAAAACGGCAAAAATTAATGTGGAAATTAATACTGGCGATCATCTGCCCGAGTATCGGTGCTTTTGCCCAAGGCATGGCGACTAACATTGTACGCGATGAGTTTGACACAATTGATCTCGGCCCGAAGTGGCAGGTTGTCCGAAACCTCGACCACTCGCATTGGTCCCTGACTGAACGGCCGAATTTCCTTAGGTTCACCGGTTCCACCGTCACGCTCGACGATCTGGAGGTTCCGCCGGTTTACATTGGGCAAAAGATCGAAAACACGGATTTTGAAGCAACCTCGCAGATCGACTTTCAACCGAGAACTCAATATGAAACCGCGGGCTTGGCTCTGCGACAAAACGAGAGGCAACGTTACGAGTTCGCCATTAGACGAGGTCTAAACAAACGTGAGATATTTCTGCATTACGTCATCGGCGGCGTCAGGTCGGTCCCGGTGACGATACCCATACCCGACGGGATTGTTAGGTTGAAAATTCGCGGGTTTCCCGATTATTACAGATTCTCTTACTCGGTCAATGCCGGCGATTTTAAGCAGATCGGCGGTGTCGAAACAAAATATCTAAAAGTCGAAAATAGTCATGTCTTTGTAGGGCTATTCGCAAGTGGAAATGGTATTGAAAGCGCGGCAAAAGCTGATTTTGACTGGTTTGAATACGACTCAAAGCCCGTTGATCCGTACGCAACCATTGCAATAAACGATCCCTCACTACCGCCCGGTTACACGATCTTTTCCGTTGACGCTGCGGAAAAGGGGATCATAAAAAAATACCCGTTTATCACGCGGCCCGATCTGAATATCACGAACGATGTCGAATTTCAGAAAGACCTCGTCTATGCCAAATACGGCACGCGAGAGATGCATGTCGATCTTTTCAAACCCAAAAAGAGCGGTAAACACCCGGCCGTAATCGTCGTCCACGGCGGTGCCTGGATAACGGGCCACTACACGATGGAAGATCCGCTCGCTCTTGCTCTCGCAAAACGCGGGTATGTCGCGATCACGGTCGAACATCGGCTTTCAAATGAGAAAAAATATCCCGCCCAGATCCACGATCTGAAAGCCTCAGTTCGGTGGCTCAGGGCAAATGCGAAAAAGTTTGACATTGACGAAAACCGCATTGGGGCGGTCGGAGCCTCGTCGGGCGGGCATTTGGTGGCCCTCCTCGGAGCAACCAATGATATGGCCCATTTTGAAGGTAGTGGCGGCAACGAAAAGTTTTCCAGCCGTGTCCAATCCGTTGTTGATATTGACGGAACGGCAACTTTCGTGGACGAAGGCAATATCGCCAAAGAGATCAAAGGCCCATACAATACCAACACGACCTTGACCGGGTTCACATTCGCCGAAAATCCTGAGATATGGAAAGAGGCGTCGCCAATATTCCACGTCAACAAAAAAAGCTCGCCGACCTTATTTTTGAACAGCAGCTCGTTTCGTCCTTTTCAACAGAGAGAAGAAATGTGCGCGAAATTGAAAGAAAACGGCGTAATCTCAGAGATAATCGTCGTGCCCGACACGCCACATCCATTTTGGCTGTTCAAACCCTGGTTTGATGTGACCATCGAGAACATCGCCAAATTCTTTGATAAAACAATGAAAAAGCACTAGTTGCGAGGGTAGGTCGGAAATCGCGCAACCACCGTGTCGTCGCCACTCTACTTAATTGCTTTTAATGGTGATCCCGGGTGGATTCGAACCACCGGCCTTTCACTTAGGAGACGCAAGGCTGTATATTATGGCGTATTTCAAAGCCTTTCACATAATCACGCTTGGGCCAGTAAATATAGCATATATGCAGTTGACTACCTTTCCAAATCCTTTCATAATCTTTCTATTCCCCACGGTGGGATTAGTGGGAATATGTGGTGGGATTCCCGGTGAGAAAAAATATGGAAGTCAAAGCGAAAGTTTTCAAACGGAAAAGCGGAAAGAGCAAGGGCAAATGGACGGCCCGAGTCGAGTACTTCGATGTTATTTCCGGAAGGCCCAGAACAGTCGAGCGCATCAAGACCAAGCGTTCGGACGCAATTGACGAACGGGACCTGCAAATCCAACAGCTAAAAAAATCGCACGGTCATATTCAGACCGGCGAACGAATGACCTTCGCGATGCTTGCCGATATTTGTGGCGACCGGCTATACAAGCGGGCCGTGATTGTAGAGGGCCGCAAGATCGAAGGCGTGAGATCCTATGATACGGCAAAGAATTACATGACGATTCTAAAGGAGTTTTTCGGCAAGCGTCGAATCGGCCAACTCACCACAGAATCACTCAAAGATTATCGACGCTGGAGAATCAAAAACGGCTCGCGTCGGCCAGAGGTTATTGCCAAGAAAGAATTTGTCCCGGTGAAGCTGGCAACTATAAATCGTGAATTGTCCGCGATGCGCCGAATGATGCGTTATGCCTACGCTCAAGGCTGGATCACGAAGGACATTTTCTTCAAAGCGGACGTGATTGATGCTTCCGCTGAAATGGAACGGACACGGCGACTCACAGAGGCCGAAGAAACGCGATTGCTGGCCGCGTGTCAGGGCGAAAGAGTGATCGAATACGAACGGATGCGTAGAGGGCGAAAAGAGACTGTGAAAGCCAGGATCGTAGCAGACAACCCTCATCTTAGAGCGATCATTGTGCTCGCGATCGACGCCGGGATGCG
>JAYVDQ010000700.1:0-2131 GCA_043749325.1 Chloracidobacterium sp.
CAAACCGATCAAGATCGGGCATCCGTGCGAGGCCATCGAATACGGCATCGCCTATCTGCCCGAGGATCGGCGTAAACACGGCGTCGTCCTTGATTTTCCCATCAGCGCAAATATCACCCTGGCCTCGCTCAAGAAACTTTCCGGATTTGTCGGGATGACTTTTGGCTTTGGCAAGGAAAAGGAGATTGCCGCCGAGTACACGCGGCGGCTGGGTGTAAAAACGCCGGCGATCTACAGTGCCGTTTCGACGCTATCGGGCGGCAATCAGCAAAAAGTGGCTCTGAGCCGCTGGCTGATGACGCAGCCGTCTGTTTTGATCCTGGACGAGCCCACGCAGGGAATTGATGTCGGTGCAAAAGCCGAGATCCATGAGTTGATGGTCGAGCTTGCCGGGCAAGGGGTGGCAATCCTCATGATCTCGTCGGAGCTGCCCGAAATTATAGGCATGAGCGACCGCATCGCCGTTATGCACGGCGGCACGATCATCAAGATATTTGACCGGGCGGATGCGACACAGGATGGGATATTAGCTGTCGCTTTGGGACATTAGAGCATGATCAAGATCGATCGATACAAACGTGAGATATCGGCGGCAATAGCCTTTGCCGTCCTGCTCATTGTGGTGGGTATCGCCGCTCCGTCATTTTTTAACGGCGGCAATTTGCGCGACCTGATCATTAATAACGCCCCGACATTATTGGTGGCATTGGGGATGACGCTCGTTATCCTGGTCGGCCAGATCGATATCTCGGTCGGTTCGCAATTTGCCGTTTGCAGTATTGCCGCCGGATTTCTGGCAAAAACGGGAATGCCGCTGCCGTTATTATTCGTCTGCGTTTTGCTGACCGGTGCCGCAATGGGTGCGTTGAATGGAGCGTTGATCGGATGGCTCCGGCTGCCCTCAATAATTGTGACCCTGGCGATGCTTGTAATGTGGCGTGACGCTCTGCGATGGATTACGGAAGGGGCATGGGTTCAGGACCTGCCTGCCAATTTCCAATGGTTTGGTCTCGGACAGGGCACCGGTGAATTGTTGATCGTTGCGATCACTGCGGTACTGTTTTTAGGCTTTGCGTGGTCGATGAGGAACATGGTCCTTGGGCGAAAGGTTTACGCCGTCGGTTCCGATCCTGAGGCCGCACGGCTTGCCGGTATCAATTCGCCAAATGTCGTGTTTGCCGTTTTCGTTATTATGGGGGGACTCGTCGGGATCGCGGCACTGCTCAACGCGATACGGTTTTCGGCGATACCGGGAAACTCCGGTATCGGACTTGAATTAAAGGCGATCGCGGCCGTTGTCGTCGGCGGCACGGCGATCACCGGCGGCCGTGGCCGGCTCGTCGGCACACTTATTGGCGTGGCATTACTCGGCACTATCGGCACGGCCCTGACATTTGTGGGTATCAACCCTTTCTGGGAAAAGGCGATCCAGGGCGCGATCATTCTTGCGGCTTTGGTTTCAGACGTGGCCCTCGGCCACCTGGAAAAAAATGGAAAATTCAATCTCTCAGGCACAAACGCCGCTTGAGGTAGAACAAGCGTGGCGGGAACGCCTCTTCCCCAATAACGAATGGATATTGCTGATCGTTTTGATCGGCGAATGCCTGATATTCAGTGTTACGGGCAGCAATTTTCTGACGTCGGGGAATGTATTTGAGATCACGAGGCTGGCAGTCGAGATCGGCCTGCTTGCTTTGGTAATGACGCCTATCATAATCACCGGCGGCATTGATCTATCCGTCGGCTCGATGATGGGACTGTCGGCGGTCGTGATGGGAAGCCTCTGGCGGGATGGTGGTGTTTCGATGCCGATCGCGATAGCAATCACGCTCGTGATCGGGTTGCTTGGCGGCTCACTGAACGCCGCGATGATCACTAAGCTAAAGGCTCCGCCGCTAATCGTTACGCTTGGAACTTTTTCGCTGTTTCGCGGTGTCGCCGAGGGCCTGACACGCGGCATCGAAAACTATTCGGGATTCTCACCATCGTTTCTGTTTTTAGGCCAAGGGTATGTTTTTGGCGTGATCCCGACGCAGCTGTTTATACTGCTCCCCGCGATCGCAGCGGTCTGGTGGTGGCTGCATCGAACGGGATTTGGGCGGAGTTTTTACGCCATTGGATTTTCGCAGGA
>JAYVDQ010000701.1:0-6697 GCA_043749325.1 Chloracidobacterium sp.
CCGCTGCCGAGGAGGTGCCCGCATGAGCGAGGATAGAGACAGAGAAATATTGCTCGAAAAGGTGCGCGAATTTGAAAAACGCACCGGCCACACGGTCGATTCGTTTCCCGAAGATCCGAATAATACGGCCTCGGTCCTGAAAGAACATCGCTATCTAAGCGAGCCCCTTTCGCCGGAAGAAGCCAAACGGCAGATGTTTGCCAAATCACGCCGAGGCTTTCTGGTCGGAGGCGTCGCCGCTCTGGCGGGTATTTTCGGTTGGCGTTGGATGAGCGACGAGAGCAAAGCGGAGCTGTTCCGCCGCACATTCGAATTCAACGAGCGCGTCAGCCAGATTTTCTATAGTCCCAAACGTCTCGCTGTCGAGTTTCCGGAATCACGAGTCACAATACCGGCACGGTTTAATGGTGCCGAGGGGCTTGACGAGGTTGTCGATATTGCCGCGTGGCGTCTGCGGGTTGGCGGGCTCCCGGGCTTGACGCAGGATCTCGTCCTGACGCTTGACGACATCAAGCGTCTGCCGCGTACGGAGATGACGACCGAATTCAAATGTATAGAGGGTTGGAGCACGATCGTTCATTGGGCTGGCGTGCGGTTTTCAGATTTTGCTGCAAAATACCCCCCCGCTAACCGCGACGGCAGCCCCAGCGATGTTGTAAATCGTCCCCATGACTTGCCACGATACGTATCAATGACAACGCCGGACGAAAAATATTTCGTCGGGTGGGATATCGAGAGCCTCCTACATCCGCAGACGCTGCTTGCCTACGAGATGAACGGCGCGCCGCTCACCAACGAACACGGGGCCCCGCTCCGGCTCGCCAGCCCTACAAAATACGGCATTAAGCAGATAAAACGCATCGGCCGCATCGAATTTACGGACGAACGGCCTCGCGATTTTTGGGCACAGCCCGAATACGGCTATGACTGGTACTCCGGGCACTGACCTGGTTTTTATCAATGAGGAATTTTATGCTGACACGATCTCGGCTCCGCAGTTAGATCTGCTATTGGCCGATGGCTGGCGGCATTTCGGCACTCATTTTTTCCGGTACAATTTAGCTGTTTACCGCGAAGAGATACGCCGCGTCATCCCGCTGCGGATCCGGCTTTCCGATTTTCAGCTCTCAAAAAGCCAACGCCGGATCCTGCGTAAAAACGAAGACCTTCACGTAGAGATCCGCCCGATAACGATCACCCGCGAATCCGAAGCTTTATTTCACCGCCACAAACGGCGTTTCGACCACGGCATCCCGGAGTTGATCTATGATTTTCTCTCGTATGAACCAGCAACGGTGCCAGGCGAAGGACGCGAGATTGCCGCCTACCATGACAACAAGCTCGTCGCCGTTAGCTATTTCGACGTTGGAGGGATTAGCGTCTCGGGCATCTACGCGGTCTTCGACCCGGACGAATCCTCTCGCGGTCTCGGCATCTTTACCATGCTCAAAGAGATCGAATACGCGATAGAAACCGGCTGCACATTCTACTATCAGGGCTACGCTTACGAGGGCGAATCGTTCTACGATTACAAAAAGCGGTTCTCGGCACTCGAGCGATTCGACTGGGACGGAAATTGGACCGGTTTAGAGTTCAAACTTTAGTTTGTCCTTGCAAAAATCTATGGCCTCAATGGTTCTTCGGGAACAAACACGCGACAAGAGCGTCTAAATACTCGGAGGGCCCAATGAGAAAATTCACCAATCCGCTAGACAACATCCACATAGCATCACCATGTCCCGCAAACTGGGACGAAATGTTCGGCGACGATCGCAAACGCTTTTGCGGCGACTGCAAGCTGAACGTTTACAACCTGTCCGATATGACCCGCCGCGAGGCCGAAAATCTGCTCATTAACTCAGAGGGCCGCTTATGCGTCAGATTTTTCCGCCGCGCGGACGGAACCATCCTGACCAAAAATTGTCCGATCGGATGGCAGGCCGTAAAGCAGCGCGTTTCGCGTGTTGCGACGGCGGTGTTTTCGATGGTGGCCGGGCTATTCGGTGGAATATTTGCGTTCAATCTGATCAAAGCACAGCCCGACGAGCCGAATGTAGGCGTGATGTTGGTTCCGAGAAATGGAGTCATGGGCGATATCGAGCCAATGCCGCCGTTCCGGGTCAACATCCAGATTGATAAGGGAGTTTATGCCAACGGTCGGGTGACCCTGGGTGAGCGGACAGTTGTTGTAAAGCCGAACGCGTCAACCAGGCTGGAACCAAAACACAAATAATGAGATGATCTGGGATCCCATAGGGACACAGTGAAAATAGCCCGGCGATTTATCGTTGGGCTATATTTGTTGTTAAAGAGGTGGACTCTTTCGTTGATCCGCATCTGGGGTTTATTATAGGAACTTAAGCCATAGAGAGCACAGAGGACACTGAGACTATGAATACACGTCGCCCTAACTATCGTATAAAATTTTCCATCAATATATTCGCCAAATATCGATTTTTGGTTTTGTCTCTCTGTGCCCTCTATGTTCTTTGTGGCGAAATAACCGCACAGGATTTCAAGACTCTCAAACCCGGCATGGAGTACGCTGAGGTCACCCGCGAGATCAGCGGCCTCAAGGTGAATATGAACCTCCTCCGTCTCGACCTCACAAAGGTCCGCCTGGATGTGGTCCATGCCATGGACGCCGCCATCGGTATGGAGAAGACATCGTTGATCGCCTCGCGTCACCGGGCGTATGCGGCGATAAATGCTGGGTTTTTTAGACTGGATACTAGTATTTGGGCGGGCGATGCGGCCGGAGTATTGCAGATCAATGGAAAGCTCCTCAGCGAACCCAACAATGGCCGCATTCAACTACTGATAAATAACAAGAAACGCGTCACCGATGTATTCTTTTCTCGTTTGGCACTTACTGAATCGATAAGAATAGGCAAAGGAACGTTGGAATTAACCGGTATCAATCGTGAGCGAAAGCAGGACGATCTGATCATGTACACACCCGAATTCAGCCGGACCACACTGACTAACAACGACGGCATCGAAGTCGTCGTCCTGAAGGATAAGATAGCCAGCATATTGCCGGGGTTGGGCGGTGCGGTCATTCCACGCGACGGATACGTGCTCTCGGCAAGCGGAAAATATCGCGACCAATTGGAAAAGGCGGCCGCAACGGCCGGGCCGGTGACCTTCGTTCGGCGTGCGGACGGCGTGCCCGATGAAATACGCGACGATCCGATAAAATACCCGAGTGAGTGGGATATGGTCGGCGGCGCCCCACAACTCATCAAAAATGGCAAGATCGATATCACCTGGCAAGAGGAAAAATCGAGCAGATCCTTTGTCGAAACGCGCCATCCCCGAACGGCCGTTGCAAAACTCAAGGGCGGTAAATTCCTGATGATAACCGTCGATGGCCGGACCGAATCGAGCGGCGGGATAGGGCTTCAGGACCTTGCCGAATATCTCCTGGGTCTCGGTGCGACCGACGCGATCAATCTCGACGGCGGCGGTTCGACGACGATGTTTCTCGACGGCAAGGTCGTCAATCACCCGTCTGACAAAGAAGGCGAGCGAAAGGTGAGCGACGCAATTCTTGTGACTCCAAGGCGGGTACAGACAACTAAGAAAAAATAGTCGCTCTAAAAAGAAGAAAGTTGAGCGGCCCAGCCGCATTACGCTTTTTGCCATCGCTGCCTAAACGGTGAAAACCATCTTGATAACACCCGCGTATTAATGCTAAGTTCTCGCTAAACGATATTCACGAACAAATAGCCTTATGCAACGAATCTTGATCGCGTTCTACGTACTCGCATCTCTAGCCACTGCGTTGTCTGCACAGCCCCCGGCGCCGACACCGGGTAAAAAGACGATCGCGTCTGTCACCGAAAAACTGCAAAAGATAGACGGCTTTATGCCTCTCTACATCAATGCAGACGACGGCAAGATCTACATGGAGATATCAAGATGGAATAAGGAGTTTCTCCATTTGGCATCGCTACCGACAGGTGTCGGGTCGAACCCGATCGGCCTCGACAGATCGCAGCTGGGGACGACTAAGGTCGTTTTCTTTGAGCGGTCTGGGAACAAGGTGCTGCTCATCCAGCCGAACTACGAGTACCGGTCGCTCGGTACCAACCCGAACGAGAAGCGGTCTGTTGAGGAGTCGTTCGCCAGGTCTGTTATCTGGGGTTTCAAGGTCGAGGTTGCCGAGGGCGACCGGGTGCTGGTTGATGCCACCAGCTTTTTGATCCGGGATGCTCATGGCGTCGCGGACACCCTCAACCGGGCGCGGCAGGGGACGTACAACTTTGACGAGAGCCGCTCGGCGCTCTACATGCCAAACACAAAGAGTTTCCCGAAGAACACCGAGGTCGAGGCAACAATAACGCTGACATCAAATGCCGAAACGGGGCCGCAGATCCGCGAGACGACGCCGACGCCAAAGTATGTGACGGTCCGCGAGCGGCAATCTTTTGTCGAACTGCCGGATGACAATTACAAACCGCGCATATTCGACCCACGGGTCGGGATGATCCCGATATCGTTTTACGACTACGGCACCAGGATCAACGAGGACCTCGAAAAACGATGGATTCGCCGGCACCGTCTGGAAAAGAAAGACCCTGGCGCGGCGGTGAGTGATCCGGTCAAGCCGATCGTCTATTACGTCGATAGCGGAGCGCCAAAAGAAATCCAGGACGCTCTTGTCGAGGGGGCGTCGTGGTGGAACCAGGCATTTGAGACGGCTGGATTTAGAAATGCTTTTCAGGTCAAGGTGCTGCCGCCGGATGCCGACCCGATGGATGTTCGATATAACATGATCAACTGGGTGCACCGCTCGACACGCGGATGGTCGATCGGATCGAGCGTGACTGACCCAAGGACGGGCGAGATCATCAAGGGTGATGTGACGCTGGACTCTTCGCGGGGGAGGCAGGATTTTTTGATCGCGACAGGGCTCATGCCGCAATATCTCGCATCGGGCGATGCGTGCGACTTTGCGGCGGCGGCCGATGCCGACTATCTCACCGAGCCGGCGAGTGCCGACGCTACGTCGATGATATTCGCCCGCATTCGGCAGCTATCGGCTCATGAGGTCGGACACACGCTAGGGCTAACTCATAACTTTGCGGCGAGCACCTACGGACGTGCCTCGGTAATGGATTACCCGGCGCCGATGATCGAGATCAGGTATGACAACCTCGATTTTTCGAATGCATACCCTGTCGGGATAGGGGCGTATGACAAGTTTGCGATCACGTGGGCGTACTCGCAGTTTGCTCCTGGTGCGAACGAGGCGGCCGAGCTCAGCAAAATAGTAAACGACGGGGTGGCGAATGGAATGCTCTTTCTTGCCGACCAGGACGCACGCCCGGCGAACGGCGCCGATCCGCGAGCGACGTTGTGGGACAACGGCGCCGACGCCGTAGCCATGCTTGCACACGAGATGGAGGTCAGGAGGATCGGGCTTAAAAAATTTGGTGTCAGAAACATCCCCGTGGGTGCGCCGATGTCGGAGCTTGAAAACAAATTTCTCCCGCTCTACCTACATCACCGGTATCAGTTGAACGCGGCTGTCAAGAATATAGGTGGGGTTTATTATACGTTTTCAGTACGGGAAAAATCGGGGCCGGTGCCATCGCAGGTGACTGAGATCGTGCCCTCGGGTACGCAGCGGGCGGCATTGCATATGGTGCTCGAGACGCTGTTGGCGAAAGAGTTGGTCATCCCGGACAATATTTTGAAATTGATGCCGCCGGTGGCGTACGGAACGAGCTCAGGACGCTCGGAGCTTTTTGCAAAACGGACGTCACCGATATTCGACCCTATCGGTGCCGCCGAGATCGCCGCCGACTTAACGATCAGCGGCCTCCTCGAGCCAAACCGGGCCGCGAGGATGATCGAATTTCACTCACGTGACAAGGACTATCCGCATTTTAAAGAGATCGTGGATGCTTTGTTGAATTGGACATGGGGTGCGGCATATTCGACGAACGCTAAGGAGGCTGCGATTCAACGCGCGGTGCAGAGTGTTGTCGTGTCTGAGCTAATGGACCTGGCGGCCGACGCGAATGCCCGGCCGCAGGTACGTGCAGTGGCCAGCGAGAGCTTGCGCGGTCTGCTCGCAAGACTAAAACGGCCAATCGTCGCCGATCCAGACGGATTAGCGCACTATCATTCCACGGCCGAAGACATCGAACGATTTCTCGCAAGACCCGACGCTCCCCGCAAGCAGACATCGCCGCTTGTCACACCACCGGGGGATCCGATCGGAAACTAGATCTTTGACAATTTTACTAAAGCTATCTGGTTATCCGGTTTAGGTATTTCCGCACCAGCTCGGGTGAGAAATCATTCGAGATCAGGCCGATATAATTGTCGGGCCGCAGGATGATAAAGAAGGATTCCTTTGTGCCAAAGATCTCCGCGATGTTCGGGTAGAGCGAGATAACCGTGCTGTCGATGAGGCCTTCCCAGTCCTGCATCAGGTCGTCCGGCAACGGCTGGATCTCGGTTTTGCCGTCAAAGAAAACGACCAAATGAAATAAGGGCTCGTGCAGCCTGTCATAGACACTTGCACCCTCGACCTCAAACCAGGGCATCCGGTCACCCGCATTCACCGCGAAGGTGCCGTTCTCCTGGCTTAAGCTGTAGTCCTCGTAATTGATCTTGATCTGCGAGATTCGCGGAAATACGAACCGCTTGACCATATCGAGGCTGAACAGAAATTGGGCGA
>JAYVDQ010000702.1:0-2367 GCA_043749325.1 Chloracidobacterium sp.
GGTGATCGAGCCGTTTTGCGGTGAGGAAAAGCTGCTTGTGGCGACCATCGATCATACAAAGGTTCGCGAGGAGCGGCAGAATTTCGATCCGACCGGACATTATTCGCGCCCCGACATTCTGACGTTAAATGTAGACCGCCGCCGGCAAGCGACGGCACGTTTTGACGACGACTAAACGCTGTCTGTCTATGAGCATTCTAGTTGAGATCGCAAAGCTGTACGTTCGTCTCGTTTTCCGCGACGGCGAATACAACGCGCTTAAGACACAGCGAGATTTTAACGTTCCCGACCCGCCGCGAAGGATCGCAAGGCGTTGCGAGAAGCTCGAACATGACAAAATACCGGGCTTTTGGATCGATAAAGCAAATGAGCATCGCGGCGTACTGGTTTATCTTCACGGCGGTGCGTTCTATTTCGGACCGGTAAAGGAGCATTGGGATTACTTCGCACGCATCTGCAAACAGACTCAAATGGCTGGGTTGCTGATCGATTATGGTTTCGCTCCTCAGAATCCGTTTCCCGTTGGGCTGAACGAGGTCGTCGATCTCGTTACGACGGTTGATCTGCCCGCTAACTGGTTTTTCCTGGGGGACAGCTCGGGCGCCGGAATGGTGGTTTCATCCGTTTTCAAACTGCGCGATTTGAACCGCCCGTTGCCTAAGAAACTTGTCCTTATGTCGCCGTGGGTTGACGTAACTCTGCAAAATCCCGACATCGAACTAAACAAGCACGAAGACGTAATGATGACCGTCGAGCGCCTTTCCGGTGCAGCGCGTGATTACGTAAGCGATGCGGACCCGGCCGATCCGCTGATCTCGCCTATGTTCGGCGATTTGACGGGTCTGCCTCCAACGCTGATCCAGATGGGCACCTCCGATCTTCTCTTGTCGGATTGCCGAAAGTTTTATCAAAAATGTCTGGACGCTGGTGTTGATGTCAGCTATGAGGAGGTGCCCGGCGCTTTCCATGATTTTATGATGCTCAGCATTTTGCCCGAGGCAAAACGGGCGTTGAGATCGCAGGCCGCATTTCTCACTGCCCAATAATCAATCAAATTTACACGGTGTGGACAAGGAATTCGGGTGTGACGATGACGGGCGAAAAGAATCCGGCGGCGGTGTTAAAAAGCCGCAGCCGCGCCTGCTTTCGGACGTTGGCGATGTGGCCGAAATTCCACGTGACGAGATAATCTATCTTGTAGAATGATGCCATCGCCACGTGAATGGCATCCGCGATGTATTTGCGATGAAAAATACCACGCTCAATATACCCTTCGGCAAGGATGGCGACCTCTTCGGATAGTTCGAGCTGGTCGAGCGGCTTGATCAGATTGAGGCAACCGGTGCGATACGGTTCGGCTACCCGCTCAAGCTCACGCTGGACCAGTATCGAGCTGAACGCCCGGTATTCCGACAACTCGTGCTCCCACCAACGGATCGTCAGATCGCGGCGAAACGGTTCGCCGTTGTCGAGATATGCTCCGACGACCGATGTTTCCAGATATAGACTGAGCTTCATTGTTTGCGGCTACTCGTTTTCGGGTTTGACCGAGACGAATGTCACCTTCGAATTTTTGAAATCAAATGTCAGCCGGTAATTTTTGAGGAAATTACCGCCGAGTATCCCGGCCTGCTCGAAACCTGATGCCTCATTGATAAGGTCCAGATCGAGAGCCACGGCCATAATGCTCTTTCGTGAGTGGCTGCCAAACGAGACGAGCGGAAGCATAAATGTTGACACGTCATCGGTAACCCCCGCCGATCCAATGATACGCAGTTTTTCATCGCTGGCAAACGGACTGATCCCTTTGAATTTAGAGACTCGGTCTGAGATGACCGAGACGCTGGCACCGGTATCAACGATAAAATTTAGTGGCGACTCGACCCCTTGTAATTGGACCTCGCCGCTCAGAAATCCGCTCGACGTCAATCTAAGCGGCAAGGACACGTCGCTATTTTCTCTAAATTCCCGTTTAGCTTCATCCTTTTTTGTCAGAGAAAATGTTTGATCCCCGTAATCAATCGTGGCCAGAAACTTTGAGATCAGTGCGAGGCCGATATAGCCATCGACCGTCTGGCCGTCGGTTTGAAACTTTCTGATATAGACCGGAACATTCCGGAGCTTGACGGCTCCGATCTCGATCTGCTTGAGCATTCCATACACGATCTCAAACTTGCCGTTGCCGCCGATGCCACGAGCAAAACCGCCCTTGGTGATCGGTTTGATCTTTAACTTTTTGGCGGTAGCCTCGGAAATAACCGAGATCCCTGAGCCAGTGTCCAGTACAAAATGAAGCGGGTCGGTCTTACCGTTTACCCGAAGATTTATGATCGGCCGGTTTCCGACTAGCTCAAACGGGAGCTTTGC
>JAYVDQ010000703.1:0-2602 GCA_043749325.1 Chloracidobacterium sp.
TTCCTGTTCGGCTGGTCGCAGTTTTTGGTTGTTCAAACAGGAACGATCGCCGCGGTCGCCGTTGCCTTTGGGAATTTCAGCGGCGTTCTTTTTCCTAAAATAGCGGGCACGAATTATTTGATCCAACCGGTGATAGTCGGTAATTATGCATTTAGCCTTTCGACGCAGCAATTAACCGCAATTACGATCATCCTGTTGCTGACCGTGGTAAATACACGGGGCCTGAAGCTCGGCAAGCTCATCCAAAACACATTTACGTTTACCAAGGCAGCGGCTCTCTTCGCCCTCGTGGTTATCGGGCTTTTTGTCGGCTGGAACGCCGGAAGCGCGGCTTTCACGTCCGACTGGTGGCATCCGGCCACAAATGGGTGGAGCCTCGAAGCAGTCCAGCCCGCCGCAATTTCAGCGGGAGGTCTGGCATTTTTGCTTGTCCTGGGCCGTGCGATGACGGGGCCGCTTTTCTCCCAGTCCGCCTGGAACAACGTTACCTTTACGGCCGGTGAGGTCGAAAATCCACAGCGAAATCTGCCGCGGGCCCTGTTCATTGGCTGCATGATCGTCGTTACGCTCTACATCCTGGCCAATCTGGCGTATGTGGTAACGCTTCCGCTCGCAGCGATTCAGACCGCGCCGCAAAATCGTGTCGGAACGGCTCTGATGGAGTATATTTTCGGAGCTGGTGGGGCCATCGCAATGGCCGTGGCGATCATGATCTCGACATTCGGCTGCAACAACGGATTGATCCTGGCAGGGGCACGCGTTTATTATGCGATGGCCCGCGACCGGCTTTTCTTTGCTCCGCTGGCAAAGACAAATCGCTTTCATGTCCCCGCGACCGCTCTTATTGCACAGGGCATCTGGGCGTCGATACTGGTCCTGCCGCGAACGGTGACCTTTAATGCCGTGACGGGATCACCAGAATTTGGGAATGTTTATACACAATTGCTCGAATACATCGTTTCTGTCGAGCTGGTCTTCGGAGCGTTAGCGGTGCTGGCGGTCGTCGTCCTCCGATACCGAAAACCCGACGCCGAACGTCCGTATCGGGCATGGGGCTATCCCGTTGTTCCCTTTATCTTTGTCGCCCTTTCGGTTTTGCTGATCCTCAATCTCGCATATCTGGCGGGAACGACGTCGGGCATCGGTTACCTGATCGCCCTGACGGGCATTCCGGTGTATTTTATTTGGCGAAAAAACGTAAGATTATGATAGAAGTAGAATAATTCAACCGCTCCTAAATATTACCGGTTACTTTTTGAGTCCTGAATGCATCTAAAGTTCGAAATAGTATTTTGTTGGAGACCCGGTAAATGAGAAATGTCATAGTCGCATTGTTTTTTGTCCTAGGGCTAAGCTTTGTCATTTCCGCCCAATCGGGCCGGCGCGTCACCCCGACTCCGGCACCTACACCGGCAGCCAGGCAGGATGACCCAACACAATTTTCCGAATCAAAACCGCATTCACCGCGTAATACACGGGTAACCGAACGTTTTCCGGGTATCGGTGACGGCAGCAACTCAAGACCGGCGACTCCGCCAACGGCGACTGACGCAAAAGACGACGGCGAGACGCTCCGTGTCGAAACAAATTTGATCACGATCCCGGTTTCAGTATTCGACCGCAACGGCCTCTATATTCCGGGGCTTCACCAATTGGACTTTAAGATATTTGAGGACGGCAACGAGCAGGAGATCGCCTATTTTGGTACAACGGACAAACCATTTACGGTCGCTCTTCTTATAGATACGAGCCCCTCGACCGCTTACAAGATTGACGAAATTCACCGGGCAGCGGCGGCTTTTGTCAATCAGCTCGAGCCGCAGGACAGCGTTATTGTCATCGAATTTAACCACAGCGTTAATGTCCTGACCGAGGCCACAAACGACCGGCAAAAGATCTACAAGGCGATCAACAAATCGAATTTCGGTGACGGCACATCGCTCTACACCGCCGTGGATGAGGCGTTGCGTAAACAGCTCGGCAAGATAACCGGACGCAAAGCCGTCGTTCTGTTCACCGACGGCGTTGACACGACATCTCGTAAAAATACGTACGACAGCACCGTGAATTTTGCCGAGGAATCCGATTCGTTGGTCTTCCCAATCTACTTTAATACATATTTCGATAATAACCGCCGCGTCAACTCGCCTTTTCCGGACATTTTCGGCGGACAAGTGATACAGCGCGGCATGTCATCCGAAGAATATGCGTTAGGTCGAAGATACCTTCAGGATTTGGCCGATGTCACCGGCGGCCGGGTATTTCGCCCCGAAGCAACGCCCGGCGGCCTGACCGCCGCCTTCGAGGGCATCGCCGAAGAGCTTCGGCGCCAGTACAATATCGGTTACGTCCCGTCCAACGAGGGTAAAATAGGCCAGCGTAAACAGATCAAGGTTCGCGTCAACCGCTCAAATCTCATCATTCGGGCCCGCGATAGCTATATCGTCGGTTCCGTCGTGGCTGCGCCGGCTCCTACACCAACAAAATGATCCCAGCTTGGCACTGCGGGCTAATATATCGTATGTTAGCCGTTCTAACCTATCTGCAATAGAAAACTTTCGTATTCCGCGTTACAATCTTGGTTCATTCCAAAAAATTAACG
>JAYVDQ010000704.1:0-2325 GCA_043749325.1 Chloracidobacterium sp.
AGTGGTAGCGACCGGATTCCTTGTATTCGACGGCAGAAGAATCCGGTCGCTACCGCTCCCGATTCTGACAGGAGATTATGACGAAAAACACAACAACAATGGTAGAGGAAAAGGTTCGCGATCATTTTCACGACGACGCAGCGAGATTTGACGCTATCTACGACCAGAAAAAGGGAATTGTCGCGCGATTTATCGACAATTATTGGCGCGGCGTTGTGCAAAAACGTCTCGAGCTAAATGTTGAGAAACTAAAGCCGTTTGCCGGCAAGAAAATTCTCGATGTCGGCTGCGGATCAGGTCGATTTTGCATAGCCTTCGCCCAAAACGGCGCCGAAAAAGTCGTCGGCATCGACTTCGCCGAGGCCATGATCGAGATCGCGGATAAACTGGCGACCGAGGCCGGCGTCGCCGACCGGTGCGAGTTTGTCGTCGGCGGTTTTCCGGACGCGATAAGCATGGACGAAGCGCCGTTCGACGCCTGCACCGGGAACGGCTTTTTTGATTATGTGGAGCATCCCGTGCCGATCATCACGCGGATGCGCGAGCTGACAAAAGGGAAGCTGATAATGAGTTTTCCGAAAGCGGTCGAGTGGCGTATTCCGCTTCGCCGTGTCCGGTTTTGGCTAAAAGGAACGCCATTGTTTCTCTATCGAGAGGCTCATGTGAGAGACATACTTTTACGCTCCGGCGTGACGGATTATGAGTTTATTCACCTCGACCGCGACTATCTGGTTGTCGCTGATGTGTGAAAGTATTAAATTTCCGAGATTGAATGCTCTTTTCACTTTGCGTCGTAACTCGGCGATCTCTGCGTTGAGACTTGGTGGAATAATTTTCAAGACAGGTTTAACGCAGAGTACAGAGAGATTTTCGCAGAGAAACGCGGAGGAAACACTGAACCCTGCCAGACAAGAATTCTTTAATGAATCCGCAGTACGACGATAACAAAAAAAAAGTCGCCCCGATCCGCGTTCTCCACATCATCACGCGGATGATCGTCGGCGGCGCGCAGGAGAATACGCTGCTCTCGGTCGTCGGTCTCGACGCGATGCCGGAGTATGATGTGACGCTCGTGAGCGGCATCGATAAAGGCAAAGAGGGCGAAATGCTCTCCCAAGCCCGCGAGACGACAAAACTTATCGTGCTGCCCGAAATGGGCCGCAGCATCAACCCGTTTTCAGATCTCGTGGCGTTTTGGAAACTCTACAAACTGATCAGAGCCGGACGCTACCACATCGTCCACACGCATTCGTCAAAGGCTGGCGTCCTCGGCCGTTTGGCGGCGTGGTTTGCGGGAACGCCGTTAATTGTTCATACGCTGCACAGCCTTGTTTTTCACGATTATCAGCCACGGATCGTTAATCGCGCCTGGCGGATAACGAAAAAAATATGCGCGCCCGTGACCGATTTTTTTATCAGCGTGTCGGATGTTATCTCGGAAAAGGCGATCGCGGCGGGGATCGCAAAACCGGAAAAATTTCGCACCGTTTATAGCGGGATGGAGCTTGACTGGTTTCTAAACGCAAAGTTTAACGCCGACATGGTGAAAGAGGAATTTGGCATTCCCCTAGATGCGCCCGTCGTCGGCAAGATCGCCAGGCTCTTTCCGCTCAAGGGCCACGACCAGCTGATGGACGCCGCTCCGGAGATCGTAAAGCGTGTTCCAAACGTCAGGTTTTTTCTCATCGGTGACGGCATGCTGCTCGAACATCTCCAAAAACGGGCGTCCGGATACGGTATTTTAGACAATTTCGTTTTTGCCGGCCTCATCGACCGCGAACGGATACCGGAGATGATCTCGGCGATGGATATTGTTGTTCACACGTCCTTGCGCGAGGGCCTGGCCCGGGTGCTGCCGCAATCGCTGGCAATGGGCAAGCCGTGCGTGTCGTTCGACATCGATGGCGCACCGGAGGTAGTTATTGACGATTACACGGGCTATCTCGTCAAAGCGTTTGATTCGGATGGCCTTGCCATGCGCGTTACGCAGCTGCTCGAGGATGGAGATTTGAGACAGAAGCTTGGCGAAAATGGGCGGCGACATGTCGACCCGAATTTTCGCACCGAAAAGATGGTCGCGGACATCTCTGAGGTTTATCAAATGCTGCTCGCGCGACATGCGTCGCGAATAGACGCTTTTGACCGTAAAACCCGGCCGTCGAAACAAAACGGTTGATTTTCTGCGATAATTGGCTTGTAATAGCGGTTAACTTTAAATAGAACGCGAATCGACACGCAAAAGGAAGGGATTAGCACGGAATAGGAGCGCTAAAAAGGTTCTATTTAATAATTCAGAGTTGTGTAAATCCGTTTTGTTCCGTGTCG
>JAYVDQ010000705.1:0-5822 GCA_043749325.1 Chloracidobacterium sp.
CCGGGTGACGATTATAAGGATTTGATGGTTGGGGTCGATGAGGTAATAAAAAAGGGGTATATCGACACGGCGAAACTCGGCGTTACCGGCGGCAGCGGCGGCGGGTTGCTGACGAACTGGACGATCACGCAGACGCAGCGTTTTGCGGCGGCCGTCTCGCAACGAGACATTTCAGACTGGGCGGATTTTTGGTACACCGCCGACTTTACACTGTTTCAGGAAACGTGGTTCAAGGCTCCTCCCTTCGAGGACCCTGAGGATTACAAGGCACGG
The DNA here is from genome assembly GCA_043749325.1 of Chloracidobacterium sp. Classification (GTDB taxonomy): domain Bacteria; phylum Acidobacteriota; class Blastocatellia; order Pyrinomonadales; family Pyrinomonadaceae; genus OLB17. Next base: position 274 of record JAYVDQ010000705.1, read on the forward strand.
TCGCCGATCACTTATATCAAAAACGTCACAACCCCGCTGATGCTGATCCTTGGCGAGGCTGACTACCGGACGCCGCCGACATCGGGTGGCGAGCAGATGTTCCGTGCTCTGAAATATCGCAAGATCCCGACGGTGATGGTCCGGTTTCCGAACGAGTCGCACGAGCTGTCACGCTCTGGTCAGCCCTGGCACCGGATCGAACGGCTCGAGCATATCGTTGGCTGGTTTGATAAGTGGTTGATGGGAATGCCAAAGCCGGAGTATGATGTGTCAAAGTAGTTGTTTCTGGTTGGTGATGAGGTGTATTTTATTGCTATGAGCACAATCATTGAAGAAATAATAAGTAGCGAACGGGTGACCGAGATGGCTCTGTTGCTTACACCGCACGAACAATCTCTATTACTGGCTCGATTGCATGAGAACCTGGAATCACTGGGACGAGATTCGGAACATGAGGCTGCGTGGGCGGCCGAGATCAACAGGCGTGTGCGTGAGGTTGAAAATGGCGAGGTTGAGTTGATCGATCACGAGGTCGTAATGAGAGAGGCTCGTGAACGGTTTGCCCAAGCCGGATTATATGGTTTCGCCGACAAAATAATTATTGATAGAAGATAAAAATCGACCTATCCCAAAAATATGGACGTATTGATCGAAGAAATTACTGAAACGGTTTTGTCGCTTCCTATCTCAGAGCGAGCGATTCTTGCCGATCGATTGATTGAAAGTCTGGAGCCTCGGGAAGTTCAGGACACGGTTCGTGAGGCGTGGATAACGGAGATCCGGCGTCGCGTTGCAGAAGTTAAGTCGGGCAGGGCCAAACTCATTGACGGCGACGTCGGCCTTGCTCGTGTTCGAGCCTTAATTCGAAAATGAGATTTCGGTGGGCAGAAGAGGCTCTGGACGAGTATCAGAAGGCTGCGCGGTATTATGGCCGCAAGGAACTTGGCCTTGACGAGAGATTCATAGAATGTATCGAATCTGCGATTGAAAGTGTGTGCAATTCTCCAAAAATGTGGCCATTCCTTGAGGACGACTTTCGTCGTCGGGTCGCAGACGTGTTTCCCTATTCAGTAATTTACCTTGATGACAACGAGGTCATAGTGATCGTTGCCATCATGCACGATAGTCGTGAACCTGGCTACTGGCGCAAACGGCTCGGGTAGATTCCACGTCAGACAGTTTCTTTCTCGCTAAAATTATGCCGCATCAAAACCGCGTAACCGCGTTCGGTAAATTGATTGCCACGGCGGAACGCGGGACGTTGTATGGGAATCGCGGCTGTCTCGTAAATAATGACGGGAAGATCGTACGGCAGTTCAAAGAGATTAGATGGTTAATATGCGTCCTCGATTTCAAAAACCGGCGACATCCGATGATGGCTCCGGGCAGATATACGGGCCTCTTTTTCCTCGACGAGGCGACGGCCCTCGCCGCGGGACACAGACCTTGTGCCGAATGTCAGAGAGATAGGTTTAAGCTGTTTCGAAGCTGTTGGGCGACGGCGAATCCGGGCGAAGCAAGGTCCGAAAAGCCGTTGGCACCCGTGATGAATGTGGTATTGAGCAAGGAACGGCTCGGTTCGAGAAATTATTGTAACTCGATACACGATCTGCCGGATGGGTCGTTTGTAACTAATGACGATGTTGAAGCCTATTTAGTGTTGAAAAAGGAGTTATTTCTCTGGACGCCCGGCGGATATTTGAATGAAAACCGGACGAAATTCAATTTTCCTGCCCGGATTTTGACGCCGGCTTCGGTCGTTAGATCTCTAGCGGCTGGTTATCCGGTGACAATTCACCCATCGGCCTTTGTTCGGTAAATTTCTCTTCCCGCGACCTTCGTCATAATCACATCTCGGGCGTTTGATGCGAAAACAAGGACGGTGTGGATGTCGTTTATCGGTTGTTGAGCGATATTTGACAACGAAATTACGGCGATGTCGGCTTGTTTACCTGGTTCGAGTGAACCGATGTCGGCGTCGAGGCCGAGAGCCTTGGCACCGCCAAGCGTCGCGGTTTCGAGCATCTCTTTTGCCGTGATAAAACGCTTGCTGCCCTCGCGGTTGCGAGCGACGAGAGCGGCGAAACGCGATTCTTCGAGCAGATCGCAGACGTTATTGCTGGCGACCGAATCGCTGCCAAGCCCAACAGCAATACCTGCGTCCAGAAACTGCTCGAACGGAGCATAACCGTGGCCGAATTTGGCGTTAGATTTTGGACAGTGGGCTATTTTAGCCCCGTTTACATGGATCTTTGACAAATCACTGGCTGAGACCTTTATGCAATGGGCAAGCAGCGGCCGGGTTGAAAGAACCCCCAGTCGTTCAAGATATTCGATCGGCGTGCAATGCGGGCTGTGCCATTCGAGATCGAACTGCTCATAAAAGTCTCTAAACAGGCCGGTGCCGTGGGCAAGCAATTCCGTTTCGTCGGCTGATTCCGCGGCGTGGATCGAAAGAGGAACTCGGTTCAGGATCGCGTACTGGGCGATCAACTCTAACAAACGCGAGCCGACGGTGTACGGCGAGTGGGGAGAAAGCCCGATGCGGACAAGCTCCGTTTCCTCTTCGCGAAGTGCTTCATACTTTGCCGTCAGCTTTAGGAAATCTTCGTCCGCAGTCCGGTTGTCAGGCGAGAACTCGGTTTCCTGAAAAACTACGCCGCGTAAGCCAACCTGCTTCAGAGCCGCAACCCCGGCGTGGCCCATCCGGCCGATGTCGCCAAAACATGTGACGCCGGCACGGGCGCCTTCGAGTGCGCCGGCGCCGGCGGCGGCACAAATGTCCTGGTTCCTGAGTTCGGCACGCAGGCCGTTCAGCTTTAGCAACCAGGAACTAAAGTCGTGTTCGACATCATCGAGAGCACCACGCATCGATGTGATCTCAAGATGTGAGTGGCAATTGACAAAACCGGGAAGTATCGCGGCCTTGCCGTGGTCAATGACGGAGGAATCGGGAAATTTGCGTTGCAACTCGCCGAGCGTTCCGACGGCTGTGATTGTGTCGCCCTCGATCGCCACCGCGCCGTTATGAATGGGGTCTGACGTGATCGGCAGAACGTATTCGGCGAAATGGATCTGCATATTATTTGGGGCTTGATGCAGTGCGGTATCTTTCGAGGATCGTTGCGACATAGCTCCGCGTCGATGGAATATTGATACGAGCTACAAAATCAGGCTCCGGCATCGTCGCCGTATCTGTGTCTTTTGTCCATTCCTCGACGCGGCTGGGTCCGGCATTGTATGCGGCGAGCGTCATGGCCGTTTCAGCGGGCCGTTCGCGATAGGGCTCCCGCAGTTTTTCGAGATACCAGCAGCCCACCTGAATATTGCGTTCCGGATCGGTCATAAACTCGTTGACGTTTTCCGCCGCCTGTTTTTCATATTCTTTGAGGCCTGTTTGCTTTGCCCATTCGCGGGCGACGACCGGCGTAACCTGCATCAGCCCCATCTCCTCGGCGTTACCGATCTTCCAGGCACGAAAATATGTCTCCTCGTAGATCAGGCTCCAGACGAGCTTTTCGTCGAGGCGATAAACACGTGCCTGGCGGGCGATGAGTTCGTCGTAGCGGTGGATCCAGTAGTCGGGAAAGAAAAGGCCCGCCGCGAGGGTCAACGACACCAGAACGATCATGCATGAGACGAGGTAGCGGATCATTTGCGAATATCGATCATTTGGTTACCGGCTTCCTTGGCCGCGGCGTGGTAGGGACCTTCTCGTCTTTGAACGACGGGATAGGATCATCCGTAACGACCGGGCGCGGCTTCACGTTTGGCGGACGCGTTCCGGATCGTGCGATCTCGGCAAACAGATCAACGTCGTAATCCGCCTCGTGCGCCATGTCTTGGCGGATCTCGAGCAGGATCTCTAAGAATTTGGGCCTCCGATACATAGGCGTCATTGAACAATTGTTCACCGTCGGCATTGATTCGTCAACTAAAGGATTTGCTGCGAAGTTCGGGGTTCCTGCTTCAACAGGCTTTCGGCGACCGAAATGCCACCTAAAGGTGGAACTCCATATGGGAAATTACTGCACCCGCGTAAATGTCGAAATATTGTCGAAATGATTTTGAGGTATGTCTACGGAAACTTGGTTTGCCAGGAATAAACCAAGGTTTTCGAAACTCATAGGCTCGGCAAGGAGGTAGCCCTGACCGCCTTCGCATTCCAGGATTTTTAGCATCTGTAGCTGGGCATTTGTTTCGATGCCCTCAGCGATAACTTTCAAATCCAAATTTCGTGCCAGCGTGATGATCGCGCGGACGACCTCGTCGTTCCTGCCATCGCTGTCGATCATGGTAATGAACGACCGGTCGATCTTTAAGGCCGATATGGGCAGTTTCTTGAGGTATCCGAGATTCGAATAGCCAGTCCCGAAATCGTCAATATTTATTTCAATACCGGTATCGCGCAGCTGGTTTAGCAAAACGATCGCTCGATTCTGATGTTCAAAAAATACCGACTCGGTGATCTCGATCTTTAGATTGCCTGGCGAAAATCCGGTTTCGAACAAAATCCTCCGTATTCTCTCAACGATCGACTCCTGTTCAAATTGACGACACGATAGATTAATACTAACCGAATACTTTGGGTTTCCGGCCAGCCCGTTTCGGAGTGAGCCGATCTCGCTGCAAGCCTGGCGGAGCACCTGCTCGCACAATGAGTCGATCAACCCGATCTCCTCCGCGAGCGGAATAAATTTCGATGGCGGCACGTCACCGGACTCAGGATGCCGCCAACGGGCGAGCGCCTCAAAACTCGAGATCTCTCCCGACCGGAGGTCATAGATAGGCTGGTAAAATACGTCGATTTCCTCGCGCTCAACGGCCCGCCGCAGATCGGTTTCAAGCCTAAGCAGCTCCGTCGCCGCTCTGTGCATCTTTTCGTCAAAGACTTCGTGACGAGCCTTGCCCGCGCGTTTAGCTTGGTACATTGCCGTGTCCGCATCGCGCATTACATCCTCGGACGTTTGATGGCTATCTGAGGCGTGAAGAATACCGATGCTCGCCGAACTATAGACTTCGTGACCGCCAAGATCAAACGGAAGGCTAAACTTTTTCTGTATTCGCTCGGCGATCCTCGTAACTTCGTCTGTTTCGTATTTGCCCTCGACGAGGATTGTAAATTCATCACCGCCGAGCCGCGCGACACTGTCCGAGGGACGCAAGCAGTCGCGTAAACGCACAGAGATCTCTTTTAACAGCTCGTCACCCATGAGGTGCCCGAGACTGTCGTTTACATGCTTAAAACGATCGAGATCAATAAACAGTACGCTCACTTTATTGCCCTCTATCCAGCGAGTCTTCTCAAGCGCTTCGGCGAGCCTGCTCATAAAGAAAACACGGTTGGGAAGGTCTGTCAGCGCATCGTGGGTGGCTTCGTACTGTAGCTTTTCCTCGGCGGATTTTTTTGCCGTAATGTCCTGAATCTGAAAAATCAAATTCGGCTCTTCCGACTTTGCATCGCTCGTCGCTGAAACGCTCCACAAAGTCCAGACGTTACGTCCCGTTTTGTGAATGTAACGCTGCTCCATCTGCCAGTTGGCGATCTT
>JAYVDQ010000706.1:0-2824 GCA_043749325.1 Chloracidobacterium sp.
CGACGTCCAATCGCGTAATCCGCGTTGGGGCCTCACCGGAGGCGGACTGTGGAAATACGGGCGACGCGAAGGCAACCGCAACCGATACCAAAGTCAAAATTCGCAGTGGCATGTGGGCCATAGTAGCGGCAGGGATCTTTATGTTCTATTTCAAAACAGCCCGGAGTTTCTCCATCGCTCCTTCGAGGATGGTGTCTTCGCGGGCGATGCAGATTCGGACAAAGGTGTCCCAATCGTCACTGTCGCCGAACGCGCTGCCTGGTGTCATGCCGACGCCGGCATCACGCATCAGCATTTCGTTAAACGTGATCGCGTCGTTGTACTGTTCGGGAATTCTCGCCCATAAATAGAACGCCGAGCCTGAATTGTATATCTCGAAACCGAGGCTGGTCAGGATCTCGGATGTGGCGATGCGTTTCGAGTCAAATTTGTCACGCAGCCGCGTGTAATAGGTATCATCGGCCATCAGGACGCGTGAAAGGGCGGCCTGGAGCGGCGTCGCGGGACAAACGTAGATGACGTTGGCGGCGTTATTGAGCGGTGCGATCAGATTGCCTTTGCCGTAGACGTAGCCGAGACGCCAGCCGGAGATATTCCACGATTTTGAGAACGAATTGACCGTGATCGTTCGCTCCCACATGTCCGGCAGACTCGCGATCGGCGTGTGCGGGTTTTCGCCGGTGACATAGTGCTCGTACACCTCGTCCGAGACAACCATCAGGTCGAGGTCCTTGGCGACGTCGGCGACCGCCTCAAGCTCGGTTTGCGACATCACCTTGCCGCTCGGATTCGCCGGCGAGCAGACGATGATGGCCGTAAGCGGAAATTCGCGGCGGTCTTTCAGCTCTTTGCAGCGTGCAAACAGCGCGTCCTTTTCAAAAGTGAGATCGGCGTCGAGTCCGAAGGCTTCGGTCTTGCTGCCAAACTCTTCCAAAATTCGGCGGTGATATGGATAGTACGGCTCAAAAACGAGTGCGGATTTGTCCCGCAAATAGCTCTGGGCAACACCGATCAAAGCGCCCGTACCGCCGTTCGTGACCATCACCTCAAACGGCCGCGCGGCCGGATCGACCTCAATGTTGTTGTATTTTGCGATCTTTTCGGCGACGGCTTTGCGCAGGTTGTTGTCGCCTTCGCTGCCGCCGTAGTGATTTTGGCTGGCCGCGATAACAGCAGCGGCCTCGGTGGCCAATTGCGGGTCGATGGGCAGTTCGGACTGGCCCTGGACGAGGTTTCCGCTCGGCGGGACGAGCCGCGTGATCGCGCGGATGTCGGGTTTGACTTTCATCGGTCTTGCTTCTGTCATAAGCTATTAAAATATCAGTTTTTGCGGGAGATTTCTAAATGCCGGACAGCGAAAGAATGTCACGAAAAACATTGCCGCCAATGCAGAGGCCAAGCATGATCGGCGGGCACCTTCGTGCGTTCTGGCATGACCGCACCGGATATCTTACGCGGCAGGCCGAGCTGGGCGATGTCTCGTTTATCAAAATGGGGCCGCAGCCTGTTTTTTTCATAAACCACCCCGATCTCGTCCGCGACATGCTCGTCGTAAACGCCCACAAATTTATCAAGGGCCGGGCTTTGCAGAGGTCAAAGGTCCTTCTGGGCAACGGATTGCTAACAAACGAAGGGGCTGATCACCTTCGCCAGCGGCGGATGATCCAGCCAGCCTTTCACCGGGCACGCATTGCCGAATATGCCCGCTCGATGGTCATGTACGCAGACCAAATGGCTGATAGTTGGCATGACGGCGATGTGCGTGACATCGATCAGGAGATGATGCACCTGACGCTGCGGATCGTCGGGAAAACGCTCTTTAATGCCGAGGTCGGTGACGATGCAGACCGCATCGGAAAGGCGATGACAACGATGGTCGAGCTTTTTAATTTCCTGCTGCTCCCGTTTTCCGAGTGGCTCGAAAAACTGCCGTTCCCGCAGTCGATCCGCTTCAAACGCGCTCGGCGGACGCTCGACGACATCGTCTACGGCATCATTAACGAACGCCGCCGTTCTGGCGAAGACAAGGGCGACCTGCTCTCGATGCTGTTGCTCGCACAGGACGAGGACGACGGCAGCACGATGACCGACGAACAGGTCCGCGACGAGGCATTGACGCTGTTCCTCGCCGGGCACGAGACGACCGCGAATGCGCTGACGTGGACATGGTATCTGCTCTCGCAAAATCCTGAGGCCGAGGCGAAACTTCACGCGGAACTCGATGCGGTCTTGAGCACAGGCGGAAACCCGAGCGGTAGCGAGGGTGTTGTTTCGAAAGCAGACACACTCCCTACCGGTCGCGTCTCCGCTTTAAGGGTTCCAACGATGGACGACATACCGAACCTGAAATACACGGAATCAGTCCTCGCCGAATCGATGCGTCTCTATCCGCCGGCATGTGCGATCGGGCGCAACGTAGTCGAAGCTCATGAATTCAACGGCTTCACCGCCGCCCCCGGAACTCTTATACTCTCAAGCCCATACGTCATGCATCGCGATGCGAGATTTTGGGATGACCCGCTTGCTTTCAACCCCGAGCGATGGGAATCGCAAAGCGTAAAAGAAGCCGGCCAACGAAACACCTACTTCCCCTTCGGCGGCGGCATCCGGCGATGCATCGGCGAGAGCTTCGCCTGGGCCGAGGGCATCATGCTGCTCGCGACGCTCGCCCGCAAATGGAAACTGGCGCTCGTTCCCGGACAGCAAATTGACATGAAGCCGATGATAACGCTGCGGCCTAAATTCGGGATGCGAATGCTATGTCAGAACCGGGAGCGGTAGCGACTGGATTCCTACTGCGAACTTTGTCGTACCGGAATCCGGT
>JAYVDQ010000707.1:0-2629 GCA_043749325.1 Chloracidobacterium sp.
TAGTTAATACTCCTGACTAAATTTTTACCTTATGTTTCACAGGTAACACTCGTTTTTAATTATTATATAACCGTATGCCAGCTTTTTCTAACACTAAAACAATCAAAATTCTATTAAGAACTAGTAGTACTAATAGAGCCTGTGTATATGTGCAAAAGCGTCCTAAACGCTTATAAAACAGGGAGTTTTCCTTCCACAATGGCCTGTGGAAAACTTGTGGAAAAGCACTGCGGCCTGCGGATAACTCTTTTCACCCTTTGTTTTCCACCGCCATCCACAGGGCCATTTTGCCGGGCCTTGCGGAAATGTGGATAAACTTTATTCAAACATCAGAAAACAAACAACTTACGCTCACAATAACTTTAACTTATATGTGGAAAAGATTTATCCACGATTACCGCTAAAAAAGTTTTAATTAGCTGCAAATACTATCCGTTAGCTCCTCAATGTCCCTGTGGAAATTGCGGTCCTCTTTCGTCATCGTTTCGATCTTGTCGACCGAGTGCATAACAGTCGTATGGTGCTTGCCGCCGAACTCGCGTCCGATCTCCGGGAAGCTATGCCGGGTCAATTGTTTACACAGATACATCGCTACCTGACGCGGCATCGCGATGGCCCGCGAGTTGCTCTTGGCCTTCATCTCCTCGACCGTCAGATCGTAATGTGCGGCGACGGCACGGGCGATGCGGTCCATCGTCAGGCCCATCGGGCGAGCACTGTCGAGGATGTTTTTCATCGACTCCTGGGCGAGCACCTTTGAGATCGGGACACCGCGCATCGACGAGATGGCGACGAGGCGGACGAGTGAACCCTCAAGCTCGCGGACGTTGCTCTTGACCTTGCCGGCCATATACATTGCTATGTCGTCGTCGAGATGTATGCCGTCCATATCGGCCTTGCGTTTTAGGATCGCGACCTTGGTTTCGAGATCGGGCGGCTCCAGATCCGCGATCAGGCCCCATTCGAAACGTGAATGCAGCCTTTCTTCCATTGTAGGTATCTCGCGCGGCGGGCAGTCGCTCGAGACGACGATCTGTTTCTGGCCGTTGTGCAGAGTATTAAAAGTATGAAAAAACTCTTCCTGCGTCCGCTCTTTGCCAGCCATGAACTGAATATCGTCCATCAACAGCACGTCGATCGAACGGTATTTGTCGCGAAACGCCGGCGTTTTATTAAACCGGATGGCATTGATCAGCTCATTCATAAACCGCTCGGACGTAATATACGCGACACGCATGTGAGGGCTGCGGGCCTTTATAGTGTGGCCGATCGCGTGCATGAGATGCGTCTTGCCGAGGCCGACGCCGCCATATATAAAGAGCGGGTTGTAGGTCGTGCCGGGCGTCTCGGCCGTCGCCTTGGCTGCGGCGTGGGCAAACTGGTTGCATGATCCGACGACAAATTTCTCGAAGGTATATTTTGGATTAAGCGTATCTTCGGCCGGCTCTATGTCGATAAACTCCGAGCGGTTGCTGTTCAAGGGCATCGACCCCGGGCCGTTCTGGGTCAAAAAGATGAGAGGGTCGTCGGCCGCTTCCTTATTAATTATTGCCTCCGCCGGATCTTCGTCGTCGGTCAGCCACTCGATCCGGTGATCGGAGAGGCCGATCTCGGCCAGCGTCTGCTCAAGCAGCTCCGCGTAGTACAGGCAAACCCAGTCTTTTGTCACTTGGCCCGCGCTGACACGCAGTAAGCGGCCGTCCTCATCTACGCCTTCGAATTTGATCGGACGAAACCAGGTGTTAAATACATCTTTGTTAAGGCGTGTTTTAACGTGTCGAAGTGCGGCGTCCCAGGCGGTTGTTTTTTGCAAAATTTGTTTCAAGGTAGCCTTTCAAAAACGTGCTTAAAGGTAGGGGCCCTTATGCGCGCATATGCATTGGATTTTCCGAATCTGAGAACCGTTACTCGGCAGAAAAATGACCGGCGGCAAGTCCTTTGGTTTTGGTGCTTTCCGACCCGTCGAACGCCCGGCGGGCGGCGGGTTATTCACAGCCTTTTCCACAGCGGGTGGCCGTAAACGCATAAAACCTAACGTAGTTCTTTAAGCCGTTTCTTATCAACAAGTTACAGGGGCTCATATCTTGGAAACGGGTAACAGACTAACACGAAACAAGACGCTACGCAAACGGAAATCCACAGCTTTTTTTTGGGCGTTTAACACGAATTTAACTTCCTTTTCTGACAACAGTTCGGCTCGATTTTTGAATGTGTTGGACTAAGAAAAACCATCGAATTTTGCCAAAAAGCGAATCGAAAATCGGCCAAAAATACAGATTTTTTTTCAAAATCGAAATAAAAAATTTGCATCGTTCGCGGACGCTCTCACAACGGCCCGCGAAGGGCTAGTTTACACCAGTGAAACCGCCGCCGCGGTGCTTTCGTTTTGCGGGGCTTAGACTCACAATGTGACCGGGAAAACCATTCTACACCATACCAACTCGCCGGCCGAGACGCCGGTGGAAGAAATGACATTGATCAAGGACTGGTAGGGCGTCGTTGACGCGGCGAGAGCAAAGAAATTCCTCGAGCTTCAAAAGCAGCTCGAGGAAAATCTTCGCGATCGAAAAGTTTTCAGGTTAGGGAATATTCGGCCGGCCATCTATGCCGGGAGATTAACAAAGACGGC
>JAYVDQ010000708.1:0-2711 GCA_043749325.1 Chloracidobacterium sp.
CTGCATTGATTTTTGAACTTTGAACTTTGAACTTTGAACTCCTAACTCTAAACTAGAGTCGTGGACAGCATACTCGCGGAAAAAACCTCAGTCGACGAAAAATTGCTGCGGATCTCGTCCCGGATGGACGAATTCGAATGTTATGCGGGTGCGCATGGCAGCCGCGTCGCCGCGATAGCCGATTCGCTCGGCGCCGCATTTAATCTCGCTTCGCGCGATCGGTTTTTTCTACAGCAAGCCTCTCTTATACACGATATCGGCGAGATGGCGATGAATCGAGGATATATCTGCGGCACCCTTGGCCTGACCGCCAACGAACGGATCGATCTTCAGCGTCACCCGGTGATCGGCGAACAGGAAGTAGCAAAATTAGGCCTGCCGCGCGGTGTCCAGTTGATCGTCCGCTGGCACCACGAATGGTGGAATGGCGGCGGCTACCCGGACACCATCGAATCCGAGCAGATACCGGTCGCCGCACGCATTTTGCGTGTTGCCGACACATTTTCGGCCCTCACATCCAACCGGCCGTTTAGACCGGCGATGGCTCCCGACAATGCAAAAAAATATATGACGGAATGGGCCGGTATCGAATTCGACCCGGCGGTCGTAAAGGCTTTTTTGTCTATAAGCCTGCCCGAAGAAATAAAGCCGGAACCACAGGTTCCCGGCCCATTCGACGGCGGATTGTCGATCGTCTAAAAGTTATGCACGGACAAACCAAAGCACCACCGAAAAGCTGGCTTGCGTTCGACCTCAATATCCTGCGCCGATTGAAGTTTACGGTAGCCGCGCTTCCCTTTGCCGACCAGCCCGCCCTCGGAGCTTACCTGAAACGATCGAACGTCCGCGTTTTGGCCAACGACCCGATGCAGTCGGCATGGACGAGGTGCTATGCCGAGATCGCCAATAACGGCGAAAGGCTCTCCGATGACGAGATCAACATGGTTCTCGAAGACGCGTACGTCCCTGGCTACCGCCTGCAAAACGCGGCTCTTGGCGTTTGGTTCACCGAGACTGATTCGTGGTGGTTCGACAACGTCCGCCGCAATATCGACCGCCTTCAATCCCAGATGTCGCGCTCGATCGCATCAAGCATTGCGATTGCGGTCGGCGATTATGTGCTTTCGTTTAATGACGAGACGCGCGAACTTCGCCAGCCGCTTTCAACGGTTTATCGCCGCATGTGGTCGATCCGGCCGGAGCCGTTTAACAACGGCGAAACTAATGCCTGCTCTAACAAGAATGCCGATGATTTTATCTCCGAAACGCCGTCGGACCTGATGTTTCTGCGGCTGCCCGCCGCTCACGCCCAGTCCACCCGCGGCTATCTCGGCCGGTCGGCATGGCGGGAGGAATGGCTCCGCGGCGGCAGCGATTTCTGGGCGACCCACGAGGCTGCAGTGGCCGGTAAAATAGGAGCCGCGACCGAAACAAAATCCCAATATCTACACCTCTTGGAAGCAACGCTCCGCAAAGCTTCGCACATAAAAAACTGGGCCGTCGCCCACGTCGAATCCGGCTTTATTCAAACACAGGACATCGTCGACACGATAAGCGAGATCCGTCGCGTCGATACGATTTACACTAAAGATTTTTCGGAATTGACCGGAGCAAAAGCGGTGATAATCACGGCTTAATTAATGGAGAGTAAAGAGTTGAGAGTAGAGAGAAAGCGGTCGGGAATCGGAAATTCTCCGTCCCCCTCTCCACTCTCAACTCTCCACTCGCTTCTCCCTAATGAACCAAACAACTCCCGCAAGCGCCGATAATATTCCCGATATTACCGTCAGTGTTTGAGGCGTGATATAAAACATCAGTCCGCTCGCCGCGTAGCTCATTAGGCCAAAAACTGTCAGTTCGGCTCCCCGATCAAGTGTCGAGATACGTCCGCGAATAAAGTCGGGCAGGCTCCGCTGAAACATAGTCTCCTGCACCGCATATTCAACCCCGACGATCGCCCGCGACACAAATACGAGCACCGCAAACATCCACAGTTTGGGCATATACGCGGCGGCTGAGAATAGTACGCCGTGAGCTATCAGCGTCCAGCCGATAAAGCCGTGGTTGCGGCCTTTGCGGTCGAGATAAATGGAAGTCCGGTGAGCGAGCAACATCCCAAACGTCAACCCTAACCCAGTCGCGGTCCACAGCAACGCAACAGCCAGGTCCGGATTCCATCCCTCAGCCACCGCAAAATGCACCCCGCCTATACGTTCAAAAATAATATTTATCGCTCCGCCGCCGGTCGCCCAGATGACGTTCATTATCAGGATCGTAAGAGCAAAATGATTGCCCAAGGCGTATCCAAAGCCTTCTTTCAGCTCAGTCCAGAACGATGCCCGCGAACCCGATGTCACGGCGTCTCCGCGTCTCCGAGTCTCCGTGTCGTCTTCTCGCGTCGCCTCTTCGGGAATAAGCCAGACGGTAAAAGCCGAGATCAAAAACGAGGCCGCATTGATAATAAAAGCGGCCTTATAACCAAAGATCGCCGCCGCCCATCCACCCAAGGCCGACCCGACCGCCATCAGCAAAAACCGCGTCGAAAACAGCAACGCCGTCGCCGCCAACAGGCCCTCTTTGCCCGCTAGATTCGGCGCGGCCGCATTCTTCGCTCCGTCAAAAAATGCCCCAAACACGTGCAGAAAAACGGTCGCTACATAAGCGATCCATAAGTTTTCGGCACTGGTCACGAGCAGGAATGAAAGAGCGAG
>JAYVDQ010000709.1:0-3589 GCA_043749325.1 Chloracidobacterium sp.
CCGGCATCTAAGGCTTTGGTGATAACATGTCGCCAAAGCCTTTTTGGAAGTCTATCTGATGAAGAAATTTTTTATTGTTCTCTCATTACTACTGTGTCTCGGAACGCTCGTCTTTGCCCAGGACACAAAGCTCAAAATACTTGAGCAGCCAAAGCCCGAGCTACCGCAGAATTTCGGGACGCTCGATGTTCAGGGAACGATCATATTCAAGGTCCAGTTTCTCGAATTTGGAGAGATCGGCGAGGTCACCATCGTACAGTCACTTCCGCCGGCGCTCATGGAAAAAGCGATGGCGGCGGCACGAAAGATCAAATTCGAGCCCGAAAAGAAAGACGGCAAGGCCGTGACGGTCGTCAAGACGATCCAATATTCCTACAGCTGGAACGGCGGCTGGCTGTCTCCCGCAGACAGTACGGCTGGCATTACACCGCCGAAATTCGAGCCCGGAAAGGCCGAAGAGGTCATCCAAAAAGCTATAAAGGCCATGGGCGGCAGCAACTATCTTCAGATCAAGACGCAGATCGGCCGGGGCAAATTTAGCACGATCCGCGAAGGCTCGGTCTTATCGTTCCAGACCTTCACCGACGCGATCATTTTCCCCGATCGCGAGCGTACGGAGTTTAAAGGTGCCGGTTCGCGGACCGTTCAGGTCAATACGGGCGACACCGGCTGGGTCTATGACGGCGACCAGGACATCATACGCGTCCAAAACGCGGGCCAGATCGCGAATTTCAAACAAGGAATTAAAACAAGCCTCGACAATCTTCTGCGTGGTTACTGGAAAGGCGACGCCGAGTTGAGCTATCTCGGCAAACGCCCGGCAACGCTCGGGAAACGCAATGACGTCGTGAAATTGACCTACAAAGACGGTTTCGCCATTGAGTTCGAATTCGCATCCGACGACGGCCTGCCGCAAAAGGCGAAGTACAAAACCTCGAGCAGCGACGGCGAAGAGATCACTGAAGAAGACCGTTACGCTCAGTTCCTCGATATCGGCGGCATCCGCACGCCATACGTCATCGACAAATTTATCGGCGGCAAACCCGCCTCAAGGATCAACTACGAAACGATCGATTACAACAAAAACATTCCTGATTCGATATTCGCCAAACCTACGGCCACAAAAGAACTTAAGAAAGACATGAAGTTACCCTAAAGTCTCACTTGCTCGTCCCAATTTGCCCGGTCGTCTTTAGGTCGAGCTGCCAGTTTTGGGGCTGAAACATTGCGAGGTCACCATCCGGGTTTCGCTTTAGAAAGCGGACCTGGAGGAGTTCGAATACGTGGTTGGGGTCGGGGCCGGCGTCGAGCATGACGGTCGGGGCGAATTCGGGCGGGACCTCGAGTATTTTTGGGGTCCAGTCGAGATCGAGTCCAAGCTCGGCTATTAGAAACCGGATCGCGTTTGCGGCCGTTGTGAGGAATTCAGAATCGCCGGCCGTGGGGTGAACGATCGTGATGCGGTTGTTGATAAAACGGTAGCCGCCGTTTCCGTCAGCCTCAAAGTGGGCCGACAGGGACAGCGTCGTGCGTTTTGCAGCCGAAGACAGCATACGATTCTTGCTCGCGTCCGCCACGGATGACAAAACGGCCCAGTCATTTGAGCGCGCTGCCATATCACGCAAGTCGAGCCCGAATTGATCCGCCAGACCGCGGATCGTCACCGCCAAACGCCCGGCGTCGGCGGCCTCGTCAGACTTCGACGCCTCCAATGCCTTCTGCTCCGCCAGAGCGTTGGCTAACCGCTCCCACGGCCCGATCGCCCCCTCCGTGATGTCGTTGATCGTCTTATCAGTATCCATAAGTTATGACATTGTACCCTAGTCGCCAACGGCGACAGACCCACGGCCCGCGAAATGCTTAACCTTTAGCGTGCGGAGCACGCGAAATAACGGTAGCTACACATGAAGGCGTAGTCGGAATGTGTAGGAAGATCAATCCCACAAATATCTTTCGTCAAATTCGATCCCGTGAAGTCGTAAAAGCGCCTTGTATTCATTCTCGAAGTTTTGTTTAAGATGATGCTCTTTTTGCCCACGAATGTAATTACGCACGTCGTCGACGGCGGATTGGGTAACGCTAAACACACCGTATCTTCGCTGCCAGCCAAATTTTGGATCATGAGTTTTCCGGGCCCATTTTGACGAATTGGCCTTTAGCTCCCGCATGAGATCTGAAATTGCAATCACGGGCGAAAATTGCACGAGCAAATGAACATGGTCGGGCATTCCGTTGATCTCGATGGCCACACATTTTAGGCCTCTTACAATGCCGCCGAGATAACGGTACATTTCCCCCTCCCACCTATGCGAGATAAGCGGCAAATGGTCTTTGGTGCCAAAGACGATATGGAAATAGAGTTGAGCGTAGGACTTGGCCTAATGTCGCGTGTTTCACACGCTTGGAAATTCGATTTCGAATTTACTACAGGTTCCGCTTCGCTGCACCTGCAGCTAGCGCTATTTCGTCTGCTCCGCAGACTTAGTGCGATCAGTAAGCGGCAAAACAAGCGGAATAAAATCCTTTCGCGTAGCGTGCGGAGCACGCGAAATGACTATAGCTACACATGAAGGCGAAGCCGGAATGTGTAGGAAGGATCAAAACAACCTTCGAGCGTGCGGAGCATGCGACATAGTTATGCCGTGTGTTTCACACACTCCAGTCATTAAATGCACGCGAACCCCACGTTACGCTGACGCTTCACGTCCGGCTACAAATATGCCGTCCGCTTCGCGGACTCGCGTGCCTATCTTTTAATATTGGGTTTCTGAGTGGCAAGCCAACTATAGATGACGGATTTAAGCATTTTTGAATTCCGGGGACTATCCCCGTAAGACCAACGCCGACTCCCCGGCTCATAACTGTAGGTGCCGTAAGGCGTCTCCCGCGCTGTGCTACGTTTAGCGGCGACGACATTGAGCCAACCGGTATCGTGTCTCTGCAAAATTATTAGCGGATCTCCTTGTACTTCGAACTCTACTAGACGAAAGCTACACGCCGGAATCGGGAGTAGTGAACTAACCAATGGGTTACCGCGTTTTACAAAGTTGCTTGGGCCCAAAAGAGCAATAATGTGCTTACATCCACGGCGTATGTCTGGAAAGGCAAACCCGTTGCGTCGCTCGGTCCAGTCTTTGCAGGTACAGGAGAAGTCATCTAGACGAACTTCATACGGAACATCTTCTGATCCATGAAACTTCAATATCTTATCGACCGTGTCGTCTAGAATTGGTAATTCAAGGATAGCTGGTTCAATTGTCTTAATTTTAGCAGAATCAGCGCCCGAGTCGGGTTTATTTGAGACGGTCGGCTTCGATACAGCCGACGACTCAGCGGTAGTATTTGCCACCAAATGTGCCGTTTGTCTTTCTCCAAAAAGATTTCTTAAGAATGCTACGATACTCATTTAAGGAGCATGCGATCTGGTTAACATGGAATCGAATACTCGGAAATGTAGCACTAACCACATTTGTGCGCAAGAAAAGACTCTACTAGTGTAGTTAGCACATCATATGTCCGGTTGTAGTAGCAGATGATATGTCCGCTTTTAGGGGCGAGGGTAGAAGATCGTAGCAGGAGATTTGGAAAC